>JACSRQ010000096.1 GCA_014879675.1 Ignavibacteria bacterium | reverse complement strand
CCCCTCGTATGTTTGTAATCTCGTATGTTTGTAATCTGAAGTTTAAATGAGTAAGTTTAGTTAGTATGGCAAAAGTAATGGGAGAGCGATTCGCCCCTTGGTATGCGAATGCGATACCGTTCCGAAGGTTACACTCCCCATTACTTTCTGCTTCTTAGAAACTGTACAGTACTTAAGGATGCGTTTTAGGCAATCCTGGATAACGTTACGAGTTAAGTTGCACTGGAAGCATTGCCATCTTTTTAAGCTGTCATTTAAAAATATCTGATTAATTATTATTATGCAAACACTAAAACAAGCCGTTGGCATTGATGTTTCAAAAGATGAACTTGTCGCATGTTTTGGCAGCCTTAATACTGAACTTAGACACAACATTTCTTCTGCTGCAAGCTTTAAAAATAATCCGGCAGGTTTTAAAGCTCTGTTAACCTGGGTCAACAAACATGCAGATAGTAATCTATCGGTTTGGTTCGTCATGGAAGCTACCGGTGTTTATTATGAAAACCTAGCTCATTTTCTGGCAGACAAAGATTTTGATCTTACTGTGTTGCTTCCTAATAAGATCAAAAGCTATATGAGAACACTTGATAACAAATCAAAAACTGATAACCTTGATGCTTATGCAATTACATTATTCGGACTTGAAAAGACCCTCAGAAAGTGGCGAAAACCAGACAATTTATTCAAAAAACTAAAAGAACTAACCAGGGAGTATACTAATATCAAATCACAAGCGGCCCAGGCCAAAAACAGGGTGCATGCTAAGGAACATTCGTACAAACCTGCTCCGGAAACACTAAAGCGTATTAAGGAACAGATTAAATTATATAATAAGCAGCTCAAAGAGATACAAAATCAAATTAAAGAGCTTATAAAACAGGATGCTGATCTATATACTAAAATAAATAATATACAAAAGATTGAAGGTGTTGGCTTAATGACAATTGTAACAATACTTGCCGAAACCAATGGCTTTGAGCTCATTGAAAGCGGTAAACAGCTTACAAGTTACGCCGGTATAGATATTGTTCACAATCAATCAGGTTACAAAACAGGTAAAACACGAATATCTAAAAAAGGCAATAACTTTTTAAGGAAAGCTCTGTACATGCCAGCACTATCTGCAGCTAAGCACAATGAAAAGCTAAAAGAAATTTACATTAGACTTGTAATAAGAAAGAACATTAAAAAAATAGCAGTAATAGCGATCATGAGAAAACTTCTATTATTGATCTATACTTTATGGAAGCATGATGCAGAATACATACCTAATTACAAAACAATTTAAAACATACGATGTGTTTTACAGTTGCTTTTTAACACAGTACCTTCGGGGCTGTGAATGTGAATGAAATTAACCCCTTGTGTTCCCCCTGATAGGGGGAAATGATCCTCCTGATGGGCTGCGTCCGTCGCTAACGTATTACGCCCCGTTGGGGCTGAAACTTTCACGTTCCACGCCTGACTTCTGCTTTATGGAAGTTTTCACCTTTGACGTTTGACATTTCACGTTTGACCTTTCACGTTTGACGTTTCACGTATCTAATACTGCAGGTCATCATGCGTGCCGTCATTCTGGATAATCTTCTCGTACTTCGCGCGGTACTCCATAATACTGTTCTGGAATTTCATTCCCAATCCCATCGGACTCATAAATATCTTCTTTGTATAATAACTTCCTAAGTTCGAGTAATCCGCTACCGTTAATCCAAAATCCTTCAGCACATCCTGCGCATCCCTGCCCTGTTTACCGAGGAATTCCATAGCCACCGTTACCTCTGCGTATTTTTCAATCGGGTAAGTGCTTTCGGTGAACTCTTTTTTCGGCGGCAGATTCCCCGCAGCAGTGCCATTGAAGATGGATGCATATTTCATTGAAAGTGTGAATGTTTTATCATTCTTCAGCCGCGCGAGCCACTCTTCGTTCGCTCTATCCCACCGTGGACGGTCAACGCCCAAAGATTTTATGATCTCTTCCACCGTTTTGCCGGAGGCAAGCTGCGCGTTTGCCTTCGCCCAGTCATCGAATGATATTCCTTCAACCGGCGCAAGTACATCCTTGCCGCCGTTTATCACCTGGTGAAATCCTTTGAATATGCTGTTTAGTATTCCCATATCGTTTAATTATGCCCGCACAGGCGGGTATCTGTTTTTATTTTTAGAATTTGTGTGTTTACCACTTGCCATGTTTGTCATTTCAATTTTGACATTTGTCATTTTGATTTTGACATTATCTTCACTCACCCCATACTCACATACGATGTTGAGCCATTGGTACTCACGTTGCTGCTCGCAGATGGTTTGTTCCTTCTGAAGCCTGTGTATATCATCCAAATACTTATCGGGAAGACAACTATACCGCAAATGAACAGCACTATTGTTAGTACCCATTTTTCGCGGAATGAATCAACATACACTTCCCCCGGGTCGGCGGGATCGTATATCAACTGAACTTTTTCGCCTACTTTATAATCAGGCGGATCGCTGGAGTGCTTTGATTCATACGTGTATTCTTTTCCCGATGCATCTTTATATTTAATTACAGGCGCGTATGTTTCCCCCGAGTTATCAGTTGGCGGCACTTCGCGCATCCGGATGACAGTTCCTTCGCTTTTCTTGTAATTTACAAAATTTGCGGATTTTTCCATATAGCTGTAAATTCCCCAACCGAACAAAATTACGCTGATGAGCATAAAGAAGAGCCCCATCATAACATAACCAATTCTTCTGCCTGCACTATAAACAGTGTTAACCGTGTTGAAGGTTTTATCAATCGCATCCTCATATTTCTGTGTGTTCATTTTTCCACCCCATTCCCGCATAAGCGGGTATATATATTTGAGATATTATAAACTTTTATTCTTCCTTAATTCCTTCTCACTTTATCGTTTTCCTTTCCCAAGCCGGAGCTTGGGAACGAGAAGAATTAATGTAACCCCCTCCCCTTCGGGGAGGGGACGGGGGAGGGGTCTATTTAACCACTACCATCTTCTTCACTTCGCTAAATCCCGCTGTTTCCATTTTGTAAAAATATGTACCGCTCGAAAGATTCGACGCATCGAAATCAACATTATAAACTCCGGCATTCAATTCTTCATTCACCAGCACTGCCACTTCTTTTCCTGTTAAATCAAATACTTTAAGCGACACAAATCCGAAACCGGCAATCCGCAATCCGATGTTCGTCATTGGATTAAACGGGTTTGGGTAATTCTGCGTTAAAGCAACCTCCCGCGGTATTTCATTGCTGGCAACAGGTTCAACCGAAACCAAATTCCCGCAAATAGTACCGCCGCCATACAACAACCCCGTAGGGTTAATAATGTTTGCACAAAGATCAGTTCCATTTAATACACCCATCGATGTTCCCGCGTCAAGCGTTAGTACACTTTGAGAATAAACTGTGCTGCCGAACAGGATGAACAATAAGAAGAATTTAGTTTTCATTTTGTAGTTTATTTTTCTGAGCGTTAAATAAATTATTTCTCAGTTGAGTTTTCATGTTGAGCCGAGTAAACATTCAACTTTTCTTCCAGCTTCTTTAAACGCAACTCAAGATCTTCGTGTTCGTTCTTTAATTTATCGTTTTCCGCCTTCAGTTCCTGAATAGCTTTTACCATCGGAGCGATCAGATCGTTATACCGCAGACTGTATGTATTCTCGTTATCAACCGAGATCATCCCTGTTTTTTCCGGGGAAACTTCCTTCAATAGATCATCTACTTCCTGTGAGATAAAACCATATTCAGTGCTTTGTGATTCATCATTCAGGCGGATGTATGATACAGGCCTGAGCTTACAGATGAAACCGAGCCCAAGATCTGAATTTTTTATGTTTTGTTTCAGCCTCATATCGCTGGTGATAGTCCACGCAACCTGAATGCCTGCATATGTAATAGATGTATTTCCTATTCTCACCTGATTGCTTGATGTACCCGTCGGCACATTTGTACCGTTGCCTATGGCTATGTTGTTTGAGCCCGTTGTAATTGTGCTGCCGGCATTAATTCCAATAGCTATGTTATTTGTACCTGTTGTATTTCCTAATAAACTGCGGAATCCAAAAGCTGTGTTCCCAACTCCGGAAGTGTTGGAGGAAAGAGAGAGGTGGCCGCCTGCTGTATTGTTATCACCTGAAATATTTCCGGCTAAAGTTTGGTAACCAAGCGCTGTATTGTTATCTCCTGTGGTATTATCTGTGAGGCTTTGCACTCCCAAAGAGGTATTGTATATTCCGGTAGTGTTGTTATCAAGCGCATTATTACCGATCACCAGATTCCCCAGGCCCGTCATGGTAAAATTACCGGCATTAATTCCCAGGAATAGATTGTTAGTCCCGTAATCATGAAGCAGCCTCTCGGCACCTTTGTATATTACACCAATTGTTGAGCCCGTAGTGTTTGGCAGCACCAAACTGCGGTTCAGGTTCAGGTAACCGGTTGATTGCGGCAGCGTAAGGAAAGTATTGTTTGTATCTCTTAGTATGAACTGGCCGCCCGTGCCAAGTTTACCGTTGATATTCTGGCCCAATATTCCCGTTGAGAGGATAACTAATGTTATTAATACTATTATTGTTTTCATTTTATGTTTACTCTTTCCTATACGCTTTTCTTTATAGATATTTATTCCTATATCCTTCGGGGAACCGCAAAAGCAGTCAGGCGGAATAGGGATGGGTCTATTTAACCACTACCATCTTCTTCACATCACTGAATCCCGCTGTTTCCATTCTGTAAAAATATGTGCCACTCGAAAGATTGGATGCATCGAAATCTACATTATATACTCCCGCATTCAGCACTTCATTCACCAGTACAGCGACTTCTTTTCCTGTTATGTCAAATACTTTCAAAGACACAAATCCGAAATCAGCAACCCGCAATCCGATATTCGTAATTGGGTTAAACGGGTTCGGGTAATTCTGCCCAAGCGAAAACCTTTCCGGTATTTCTGTGGTGATTGGGGTAATGCCGACCGGCTGTGAATATTTTATTGTTAAATAGTCATTGTTTGTCCCTAGTCCTGCACTAACCCCTGTAACATAAACATTCCCCGAAGCATCTATAGCCAACGAATTTGCTCCATCAATGCCATTGCTGGGTCCGTTATATCTTTTTATCCATTGCTGCACACCGGTTGAATTGTATTTTATTGTCGCATAATCTCGACCAGTTATTAATCCCTCGCTTTCCCCCGTTATATACACGTTCCCCGATATATCAACAGCTATTGAGCTTGCTATACTTGAACCCGTTGAGAGCGCGTGATATCTTTGGACCCACTGCTGCACGCCTGCAGAACTGTATTTTATAGTCGAATAATCAAGATCATTAAGATTTCCGCTTTCCTGGCTGTAACCCGTGACATACACATTTCCTGCGACGTCAATAGCCATTGCATACGCAACATCGCTGCCATTACCCAGCGGCCCGTTGTATCTTTGTATCCATTGCTGCACACCGGTTGAATTGTATTTTATTGTCGCATAGTCTAAACTTGTTCCGTTGCCCGTACTGTAACCATTAACGTACACATTCCCAGCGGCGTCAACAGCTATTGTATGTGCCCTGTCAAGATTGTTTCCCGGTCCGTTATATCTTTGAATCCACTGGATGTTGCCCGCAGAATTGTATTTAATAGTCGCGTAGTCTTCATCTGTTCCGCTTCCCATGCTGTGACCTGTAACATACACATTTCCTGCGGCATCAACAGCTATCGACTTTGCCAGGTCGATATTATTTCCCGTTCCGTCATATCTTTGTGCCCATTGCTGCGTGCCTGATGAATTGTATTTTATAGTTACATAGTCTCCCGTTCCGTTACCCGTGCTGTAACCCGTTACATACACATTGCTCAAAGCGTCAACAGCTATTGAATATGCTTCGTCAGGAACATTGCCCGGTCCGCCATATCTTTGTACCCATAGCGGTACACCTGTAGAATTATATTTTATAGTTAAATAATCAACACCTGTACCGTTTCCCAGACTATAGCCGGCAACATACACGTTGCCATTGGCATCAACAGCTATTGAGTGTGCTTCGTCGGCACCATTGACAGGTCCGTTATAAATTCGAACCCATTGCTGCACACCTGTAGAGTTGTATTTTATCGTTACATAGTCTTTACTTGTTCCGCTTCCTGTGCTGTAACCCGTTACATACACATTCCCTGATGCATCAACAGCCATAGAATTTGCCACATCAACACCATTTCCCGACCCATTATATCTTTGCTCCCACTCCTGGCTTACCTGTGAATTTATATTAACTGCTGCTACAAGCAGTATGCAAAGCATAATTATTGTTTTCATTTTTGCTGCTCCTTCTTGCCATTCCATTATAAACAGGATGTGGCTATAATGTTAGTTCATTTCTTAAATGTTTACCAAAAACTGATTTTGTTTCAATTATCACATTTCACGCCTGACTTTCGCTTTTTGAAAGTTTTGACATTTCACGTTGGATATTATTTTACCACTATCATCTTTTTCACATCACTAAATTCCGCAGTTTCCATTCTGTAAAAGTATGTACCGCTGCTTAGATTGGACGCATCAAAATCTACATTATAGATGCCTGCATTCAACTCCTGATTCACCAACACAGCGACTTCTTTTCCTGCGGCGTCATATATTTTCAATGACACAAATCCGAAATCAGCAATCCGCAATCCGATATTCGTCATTGGATTAAACGGGTTCGGATAATTCTGCCCCAGCGAAAACTCAGACGGAATTTCCGAACCGATATTTACCACCCCAACTGTTTGCCCGTATTTTACGGTTGCGTAGTCATAACCCGAACCGCTGCCTTCGCTCATGCCGGTAATATACACCGCCCCGTTATTGCCAAGGGCAATTGCGTACGAGTAATCATGTGTATTGCCCGGGCCGAGGTAGGATTGTGACCAAACCTGTGTGCCGGCAGGATTAAACCTCATTGTGAAATAGTTATTCCCGGTGCCGAGTCCCACCCAATTGCCGGTTAGGAAAACATTTCCTGCGGCATCAAGTATAACATCGGTTGCCGCGTCACTCGAATTTCCCGGGCCGTTGTAATATTTTACCCATTGCTGTGTGCCAGCGGAATTATATTTCACCAGGCCGATATCGAGATTTCCGCCCGTGGGTGTTGCAGAGCCTCCGGTATATACATTCCCCGAAGCATCTACCACAAGACATCTCCCGATATCGCTGCCGTTTGCGGTGCCGTTGAATTTTTGTGCCCATTGTAATGTGCCGGCGGAGTTATACTTCAGGGTAACCATATCCGGACCTGTACTGCCCGACATTCCTTTTACCTGGCCGGCTAAATATATATTTCCGGATGCGTCAATAGCCATATCGTTTACCATATCACCCATACCGATCGTTCCGCCTGAAGCGTATGTTCTTACCCACTGAAAAGTGCCCGAAGAGTTATATTTTAGCAAATGTATTGTGCCGTTATCAATTGCGCCCTGGTGACCGCCGATATAAACGTTACCTGCTACATCGACTTCCAGGAAGTAACCGCCGTAAAAGCTATTGACTATCGGATTATAGTTTGCCAGCCACTGCTGCGTGCCGGCTGAATTATATTTTACAGTTACTACCCTGCCATAAGGATGAAACAACAGGTATCCGGTAACATAAATATTTCCTGCGGCATCAACTTTCAGATCCATCGGCGAATCATTGCCCTGGTTTGTATATCTAACCCATTGCTGCGTGCCGGCTGAATTGTATTTTATTGTTGCAAAAGTTAAAGCCGTGGAATCGGTGAGGCGTGAACTTCCGGTTACATATACATTCCCTGAGCCGTCAACCACAACAGCTTTTGCATTATCGTCTTCCAAAGCGCCGCCATCATAGCTTTTGGCCCATAAAACAGTTCCGGCCGCATCGTATTTTATGGTGTAGAAGTTGGCATCCCCGAACAGGCCGCGCACGGTGCCCGTAACATACACATTTCCCGCAGCATCAGTTACCACATCACTTCCCCTGTCATCCTGATCGCCTGAGCTGGTATATCTTTTTACCCACTCTTCGCTTACCTGTGAGTAGATGTTGACAGATGTAATTACTATCAGTGTGGTTAGTATAAATATTGTTTTCATTTCGCTGCTCCTTCTTGCCATTCCATTATAACAGGATGTGGCTATAATGTTAACTTAATTACCTTGTTGTTCACTCTGCCTGGTTGTAATTCCTATCCCACTGCTTTCCCATTCCCAAGCTGGAGCTTGGGAACGAGAAGTATTCTGCATTTCACGTCTCACGCCTGACCTCTTGACTGCCACAGGCAGTTCGCTTTTTGAAAGTTTTCATGTTTGACATTACTTTATTACAATCATCTTTTTTACATCACTAAATCCGGCAGTTTCCATTCTGTAAAAGTATGTACCGCTCGAAAGATGCGACGCATCAAAATCTACATTATACACTCCCGCATTGAGCTCTTCATTTACAAGCACTGCGACTTCCTTGCCCGTGATATCAAAAACTTTCAATGATACAAATCCGAAATCGGCAATCCGCAATCCGATATTCGTCATTGGATTAAACGGGTTCGGATAATTCTGCCCAAGCGAAAACTTCTCCGGCACTTCGCCTGAAATGTTCTGAATTCCAATTACGGGCGAATTATTGATCTGTATGCCCCATGATGAAAGCGAACCTCCGCTCACGCCTGCCATATCCCTGATCTTCAGCTTCCATACACCCGCCGCGTTTTGCCCCTGGAAGACAAAATTAATACTAGACTGCGGTTTGATGCGCGGTGAAATGTGTATGAACTTATCATCGGCAAGAGTGCTATCGGCCTGGTCATCAAATATCGTTGCCACGTTTGTAGAAGTACCAAGCAGCCCGATGTTGTTCATTAAAAGAAACTCAGTTCCCGAAGGGGAAACTATCTTTATCTCAAGCTCGGGGATATTCCCGTGATTTAACGCGAGATGAACATTGATATCGTTTATAGTAACATTATCGGGAATAAAGATTGAGTCATCAAGCATGTCGCCTGTTGAATTGCCTTCCGGGATCCTGCGGTAATGTCGTACTTTGTAGAATCCTTCCTGGAAGCTGTATCCTTCTGCTCTTACAAGCGGCGATGTGGTTCTTTGTAAAGCGGCCGGCGCTGTAAATCCAGCGTTGCCCCTCAGGTAAAAGAACTGGATGCCGCCGTTAGCCCATGCGGTACCGTCAAGATTAAATACGAAGCTTTCGCCGGCAGGCATGTTTGATTGTTCCATCGGCATATCGATGAATTTTTTGATATCATCAGCTGTGCGTTCGTATTTAAACATGCGTACTTCATCAATATAGCCTTTGAATCCGCGCCCGATATATAGTGAATCATTGTGTGCCGTTGGGAAACCGGTTGCCGCAATGTATGAATCAAGCACACCGTTAATATAAAGTGAAGTTGCCCCGGAGGCTGAGATCACCCATGCAACGTGATACCACCTTGAAGTGAACAAAGTTTGAGAGCTTTCATACGAGGAACCGTTTATCAGCACTCCCAGCTTCATGCTGTTTGTAACAAGCATTCTGTAGCCCAGCCCGCCGATATACTTGTGAAATATGTATTGGGTTACAGCTGAAGCTCCATCTACATTTATCCATGCTTCAAGGGTCATTGCCCCGTTCAGGTTGTTTAGCCCGTTGGAAGGTATGGCTGCGTATGAATCATAGTCGCCGTCAAACTCCAGCGCATCGTTGCTGTATAGATAGTCTGAAGGAGCATTGGCAAAATTTGCAGCCGTAACGCCGCGGTTATATGTGGGTGTAGTTCCAACCGGGTTGAATGATAATTCCTGTATTGAAAAATTAGTACCGGCGTTATTCACACGCTGAAAAGGCAGCGAAAACAACAGCGAGGTATATTTGCCGCTTGCTAATGCAAGTGATGTACGCATATTCTTACGGATATCGGTTTGCGGGACTTCTTTAGTCCATATACGCACTTCATCAATCAGCCCGGTAAATGTGTTCGCTCCGAATTTCCCGATGAAAAGCGAATCTGTGTTTGAAACCGGCGGGTTATTGAAGAGCGAGCTGCCTTCGGGCACGCTGTTAATATAGATCCTGAAGGCATCGTTTGTTACATTGTATGAAGCGGCAACATGTGTCCACTTTCCCGCGGGCACGGTGCTTGCGCTGGTTACGCGGTTCAGCCCGTTGGTTCCCATTGTAAGTGTACCGTTTGAATTAATACGCAGGTAGTAACCCTGCCCTGCATTGCCTTTGAAGATAATGTAGCGCACACCCGTGCTTGTTGTGGGATAAACCCATGCCTCCATTGTTACACTGCCAACTATGTTCATTGCAAGCGAGTTGGGGCAGGCGATGTAGCTTGTGCCGTCAAACCTCGCGGCCTGGTTCCAGAACATCTGCGCCTGAAGCGATCCTGCTATAAACAACATCCCGAAGATCAAAGTTGTAATTTTTTTGTTTAACATTTTATGTTTCTCCTTTATAATTAAAATTTCTTATCTATAATTGTGAGTTGTAGAAGGCGGGCTTGCCCGCCTTTATATTTTGCGGCAGTCTTGACTGCCGCCTACAAAGGCATTCTATTTCACCACTACCATCTTCTTCACATCAACAAATCCCGCTGTCTCCATCCTGTAAAAATATGTGCCACTCGAAAGATTGGAAGCATCAAAATCCACATTATACACTCCCGCATTTAATTCCTCATTCACCAGCACAGCAACTACTTTTCCGGTTATATCATATACTTTAAGTGACACAAATCCGAAATCGGCAATCCGCAATCCGATATTCGTCATTGGGTTGAACGGGTTCGGGTAATTCTGCCCAAGCGAAAACTTTTCAGGTACTTCTGTCGTAACCGTGGTTATACCAATTGGCTGCGAGTACTTTACAGTTAAGAAGTCTATACCCGAGAACCCGGTTGATGTACCTGTTACATACACATTCCCATTCTTATCAGCTTTTATCATTACTGCATTATCGCTTCCCGAGAGACTGCTCTCATATAAAATTGACCATAGCACGTCACCCGAAGGCGAATACTTTACCGTGCCGAAATCCGCATCGCTGCCGCTGCTTATGGTTGAGCCCGTTACATACACATTGCCTGCCATATCGATATCAATTGAAGACGCTTTATCGTCAACCCCAACAAGCCCGCTGTTGAAAACTTTTGTCCACTGCTGGTCGCCGTTGGAATTATACTTCACAGTTACATAATCAGTAGAAGCGGTATTTGTACCCGTGCAGAATCCGGTTACATAAATATTGCCGCTAATATCACACACAACGCCGACCGCTTCGTCATTTGTAGTGCCGGTGCGGTTATACTTTTTGATCCATTGCTGTATGCCGGCATTATTATATTTTACTGTAGTGTAATCCTTGCCCGTTGCCGCAGTTGTTGCATAGCCCGTTACTATCACGCTTCCCTGCTGGTCAACGGTAATCCCGGCAGGCTCATCCGCGCCGCTTCCGGTGTATCTTGCGGACCACAGCAATGTACCCGCGGGAGAATATTTCACGGTAGCGTAATCATCATTCACTGCGCCGCGGCTAATGCCCGTAGCGTAAATGTTACCCGAAGCATCCATTACCATTGCGCTCATGAAGTCATTGCCGCTATCCGGCCCGTTATAAACTCTTGACCATAACTGAAGTCCTGCGGCTGAATATTTCAATATTACAAAATCGATCGATCCGTTTGAACCTGATGACCAGCCGCCTGCATATACATTCCCTGAAGCATCGACCAGGACGCTGATAGCCGCGTCGTTATCGTTATTAGTTCCGTTATACCGCTGTACCCAAAGCTGTGTACCGTTTGCATCATATTTGATGGTAGCGAAGTCGTTTTCGGAACTGTTGCCGTAGCTTGCGCCGGTTACGTAAACATTGCCCGCTGCATCAACGAAAATTGAGTTCGGCGTATCGTTATCATTTGCGGGACCGTTATACGTTTTTTTCCAAACGGTATCACCGGCAGGCGAATATTTAATGATCATGTAATCATTGTTTACAGAACCTGTTACGTAAACATTCCCGGCTGTATCATAAGTAATAGCATGTACATAATCATTTACCGCGCCGGGAGAGCTGTAACGTTTAGCCCACTCTTCGGATACCTGCGAAAAGCTTAAACCCGTAACACACGTTAGAAATAGAATTATTACTGCTGTTTTCATTTTTTTGGCTCCCACCTATAAAATATTTATGTTAAAAAACTTTTCCTGTTATTCGCTGTTAAGACCCGCAATCCGCAAGCGGCAGCGGGTCTTTGTACAGCTATCTCCGGTGGGATTTGGAGAGTTCCTCCTGTATTGTGCAGCCTTATATACTCTTTGTATCGCGCTTCGTACTTAAAATTCTGTTCGGATCGAACATGGCCCCCACCGGAATTTCTATTGATACAAAGTTAGTCTTTTAGGGTACCCCGTTTCAAAGAATCTTTAAGCAGTTTTTCATAGAATTTTGTAATGGCAAATCCATAAGAAACGTGATTTTTGTTATAATTTTGCGTATTTTGAAACGATAATTTTCATAAAAATTTATGATAAAAAATAAGGCGTTTCAGGTGCTTACAACGTTTAATCCCGGCGAAGTAAAGGATTTTGAGTTATATCTACTTTCACCATACTATAATACGAATAAATCAGTGGTCAAGTTGTTTGGCGAGATCAAAAAGGCTTTATTGGCAAATAAGTCCGAAAAACTGACGGAAGAATTCCTCTACGGGAAAATTTTCAAAGGGAAAGAGTATAATTACGGCATAATGAAAAACCTGATGAGCGAACTTTTTAAACAGGCTGAAAAGTTTCTTATCATAAATCTTAACAATAACACAATAAAAGAAACCGAACAGCAGATATTACTGCTTGAAGAGCTTGAGCGAAGGGGACTGGATGATAATTTCAATCAGGTATTTACCAAAACCAGGGACCGGATAAAAGCCGGAAAGATCAACAGCAGTTATTATCAAAACCTCGGCAGGCTTTACGAAACCGCAAAAGATTATCACAGGAACAGGAGTAATGTAAATGAATATTCCCTGAACGTACTCAACGTAGTTGAACACACCTTTCCGCAGATAATTTCGATGCTGGCAGATGAATACGCGCTGCAGTACACCGCAGAGCACTCTACAAATCATAAACCCGAAACAGACCTGCTTAAGGAATTTTTTACAAACATAAATATTGAAGCTTTTACAAGGGTCGTAGAAAATTCATCAATAGAGAACAAAGAAGATATTTTGATCAGGCTGCATTTCATTGTAATGGTTACCGGCAGCAACGATGAAGTTTATTATAAACTTCGCGATGTTGTTTTTATGAATACGGAATTATATTCAAACCAGATGCTTTACACAATTATAAATAATTACCTTCTTCTGTATGCCGAAAAACGCGCATCTGAAGGCAGCGGCGAATTTTTTGCTGAAAAATTCCATTTGCTGAAGAAAATGTTCGACGTGGTAAAAATGAACAGGGATGGCGTTGGCTGTATCTTTCTCTCATCGTATCTTGATACTGTGCTCTCGGGTATCAAGCTTGGTGAAACAGATTATGTATCCCGCTTCGCCGAAGAGTACAGGAAAGATGTTGATCCATCTGTAAGAGATGTTGCTTACAGGCTGGCACGCGCGTATATTTTTGCTGCGGAAAAAAATTACGAGGCAAGCCTCAAAGAGCTTGCCCGTACAGACCAGGCAGATTTTCATATCAAGCTTCGCACTAAATTCCTCTACTTAAGATGCTGCTACGAGCTAAGTTTGTTTGAACAGGGCTTTTCTATGATCGATTCATTCAAAAAATTCCTCGCCGATACAAAAGAGCTGCACCCGGATTTCAGAAAAAAACTTAACGATAGCTGCAAAACATATTTAGAGCTTTTCAAAATATCATCCTCCCCCGAAAAATATGACATTGAAAAACTCGATAAACAGATCGATTTTGTGAAGGCCTCGGGTATTAACAATAAGGGGTGGTACCTGGGCAAGCTTGAAGAACTTAGAAAAAAATATTAAAGAGATGGAAATATATATAGAAGAACCAGGATATGAGTATAATCAATACCTGACACAGGAAGATACGGCATGTTAAAAAATAAATCTTTTGATGTAATTAAGACCTTAACCACCGCAGAGTTAAAATCACTCGAGTTGTTTATTGAATCACCTTATTATAACACCAATAAAGCGGTTATTACGCTTTTTCAGCTTATCAGAAAGCACATACAAAAAGATCCGGCAAAACCGCTTCTGGAAGATATGCTTTTTACACGGATATACCCCGGGAAAAAGTATAATTACGGCATTATGAAGAACCTTCTGAGCGAACTTTTCGGCTTGTGCGAAAAATTCCTTGCCGTACACCCCATCGAAGGCGATACTGCCATAGAGTTTGAAGAATCAATAAGACGGCTCCAGAACTATAACAGGCACTCGCTGGAAAAACTTTTTCTTTCAGAATACAAAAAACTTGAAGACAAAATGGAATACTCGGTCTTAAGCACAGAGTATTACAGGAACAGGAACAGGCTCCTGGAAACACTGCACAAACACTATACAATTAAAAGTAAATACACAGGCGCTTCGGTTACACTTTACCCGATGAGTATTTTCAGCGCATGCGATATTATCGCGACGATCAAAAAAGATATTGCTGGTATGGAGTATCTGCAAAGCCAGCTTAACCATATACCAGAAGTGAATGTAACTGAGGCTTTTTACAGGAACTTTGATTTTGAGAGTTTTCTGAAGGATATTAAAGGGCTTGAGGCTGAACATTACAATTACATAAGCCTGCAGATAAGGCTGATGAAGCTTTATAAAGAACCCGGCAATTACGATAATTACAGGGAGCTGAAGGAGTTTATTTTCGGCAGGATCGATAAATATTCCAATTCCGAAAAATGGTTTCTTACCTCGGCCCTGTTCGATTTTATACTGAATAATTATGTTGGTTCCAGCACCGAGGAAAATTTAAACGAACTGGCCCATATCAGGAAAACTCAGCTTGCCAATGTGAAATTCAATACAGAGGGGCTTGCTCCGCTCCAGGCAGGTGTTTTCAGGAATATAATTGAGATCTTTGTTATCATGGGAGATCTGAAATTAGCAGGCGAGATAATTGATAAACACCTGCCGGATATCGAAGAAAGCAAAAGAAAAACATCTTATGCATACTCCATGGCGCTTATAGAAGAAGCCCAGGGAAATAACGAAAAGGTGCTTGAGTATGTACGTGACGTAGAATTTTCGGATTACCAGGCAAAATATTCGGTTAAGATGGTAGCATTGGTCGCTTTTTATAACCTGGGGTATATAGAAGAGGGGCTTTCTGCAATTGACTCGATGAAGCACTTTATGAAAGATACCGATGAGTTTACCGATAGGGTAAAAGTGCACTTAACATCACGTGTTATGGCGCTGGAAAAGCTGTTTAAGATCAGGGCTAATCCGGAAAAGTATACGCTTAGCGATATTACCGAACTTGAGAAATCCGCGATCATGTATCTATCGGCCCGCAAAAAATGGTTTATGGCTAAAACTGAAGAGCTTAAAGAACTGGTAAAATAAAAATCCCCCCTTCGGTTACGAAGGAGGGATTAATAACTCCGGGTGATGCAGGTTTTGTATTTACTTAACGATTACCATTTTTTTAACGTCTCTGAATCCCGCTGTTTCCATGCTGTAGAAATAAGTGCCGCTCGAAAGATTCGACGCCTCAAAATCTACATTGTACACTCCCGCACTCAATTCTTCGTTTACCAAAACGGACACTTCTTTTCCAGTTATGTCAAATACTTTAAGCGACACAAATCCGAAACCGGCAATCCGCAATCCGATATTTGTTTTTGGATTGAACGGGTTCGGATAATTCTGTGAAAGCGAAAATCCTTCAGGTATTTCATTGCCTATATTCTGGATACCAACAGTCTGTGAATATTTTATTGTCGCGATATCAAAGCCGGTAGAGCTGCGGCTGCTGCCTGTTACATATACGTTACCCGAACCATCAACAGTTACGGAATATGCTTCATCAGAGTTGCCGGCTGTTCCGTTAAATCTCTGTATCCATTGCTGTGTGCCCGCGGAGTTATATTTTACAGTTGCGTAATCATTGTATGTTCCGGACCCAAAGCTGTAGCCTGTAACATAAATGTTTCCTGTACCATCAATAGTCAACGAGTATACATCATCTCCTGCATTTCCCGGCCCGTTGTAAGTTTGTTGCCACTGCTGCACACCCGTTGAATTATATTTGATTGTCAAATAATCATCACTTGATGTGCTTCCTGAGGTGTAACCGGATATATAAACATTTCCGGAATCATCAACAGCTAAACTGCTCGCAGCATCCTGTCCATTTCCTGCCCCGTTATATCTTTGAATCCACTGCTGCACGCCTGCTGAATTATATTTTATGGTTGCCCAGTCGCTGCCTGAACTGCCTCCATCACTGAATCCTGAAATATAAACATTACCCGCGCCGTCAACAGCCATTGTTTTTATCACGTCAGTAGAATTCCCAATGCCATTATATCTTTGTTCCCACTGCAGCACCCCCGAAGAGTTATACTTTATTGTAAGATAGTCATAGCCTGTTCCAATGCCCGTACTATAACCAGATAAGAATATATTTCCAGTGTTATCAATTTCCAATTGGAATGGCGAGTCAAACGAATTTCCTGTTCCATTGTAGCGCTGCACCCATTGCTGCACGCCGGCAGAAGTATACTTTATCAATACATAGTCATAGCTTGTTCCGTTTCCTATGCTTGAACCGGCAATGAATACATTTCCCGAAGGGTCAACCGAAAGATCGTATGAAAAATCCAGATCGCCCGCTGTTCCGTTATACGTTTGGAGCCATTGCTGAACGCCTTGAGAGTTATATTTTATTGTTATAATATCATATTTTGATCCGATCACAAAACTACTGCCGGTAACATATACATTACCCGATGCATCAACAACTATTGATTCCGGATAATCTGAACTATCAGCCGGACCGTTATATTTCTGCAGCCACTGAACACTGCCTTCGGAATTGTACTTAATAGTAACAATATCCAGATGTGCGCCGCTACTGCTTCTGGTGCTGCCTGTTACATATACATTTCCTGCTGCATCCACAACTACATTTTTGGGAATGTCTGTGCTGTCCGCTGTCCCGTTATATCTTTGCTCCCACACCTGTGTAACCTGCGAGCGTGATGTTTGAACACTCAGCATCATTGTTGCTGCCGCGAAGAAAGCGAAAATAATTAATTTTGTTTTCATTTTATTTTGTTTGATTGTTAGTTTGGTTTATATAATTTAAATTTTTTTAGAAATTTCACAACTCCACTGGCCCTGACCTTTTGAAGTAACGCCTGCGACCCGGAATCTATAAATTACATTCTTCTTCAAGCCGGTAACTTTATAGCTTGATCTTGAAACCATGTCTATTGTTTTCCACCCGGCAGTTCCGTTTTTTTTCAAACACATTTCAAGGACATAATATTTGGAATCCTTTGAAGGCTCCCACTGAAGGTCGATATCTCCTTCAGAATCCCCATGCGTTGCGTAGAATTTTTCAATTTTCAACCTGCACCTCTTTGATTACTTTCTTACAAAAATAGAATCAAATACCCGCCCCGGCAAAGAAACAAATTGAATGAATATGAACAGGCTAAATCCGGAAAAATGCAGCTCAATATCTGTTTATGCTCAAATGACGCAGAAATCAATAAAAATGTTCGGAAACAAAGATGCGGCCGGTTTAAAACACATCCTCATTGGAAACTTTCCGGACGAAGTTTTACATTTTTGATTGCAGGAAAAATTCATTTCTTTTGAATGTCTGAAAAAAACATTAATTTATCTTCTAAAGAATAGAAAAAAAGGAATGTTAAAGAGCAGCTTATTACAAATTGTGAGCAGTTTATCTTCACAGGAGTTCAGAGAATTTGGCGACTATGTTCGTTCACCGTTTTTCAACAAGAACGAATCTGTTTCACGGCTGTATGATTATTTAGCATTGAAATACCCTGAATTTGAAGACGAAATGCTGAATAAAGAGGTATTGTTTAAAAAGCTTTTTCCGGGTGCGAAATATAATGAAAGCTTCGTTAAAACTTTAATATTTAACCTGTCACATCTTGCCGAAGATTATTTGGGTTACATCCAATACCGCAAAGAACCCCTGGGAGAGGAAACCAGGATACTTAGGGAGCTTGAGGAAAGAAACATTGAAGGACCTTTTTTAAGGAAATTGAAGGTCGCAGAAGGAAATCTTGAACGGGTGAAATTTAAGAACGAGAACTTTTTTCTGAGCAAATATAATATGCAGTCCTTCAGGGAAGCTCATTGGTTAAGCAACCAGCGATTTCTTAATTACAAAGACCTGCCCGAAAAGGAGGCTTTCGCAAAGGCAAAATCAATTTTGGCGTTCTTTTTTATAAAAATTTTAAAGGAGTACAGCCTTGTTTACAGCCAAAAGAGAATTGTAAATTTTGATTACCAATTTGAGTTTATTGATATACTTCTTGAATACCTGAAGGAAAATTATCAAAAATACAACTCACCGCTTCTCGGGCTTGTTCTAAATGAAACTCTTATGCTGAAAGAAGGTAAAGCGGAATATTACCTTAAAACAAAAGAGGTCCTTGTTGCGGAAATGGACCGGCTTGTTTGGATAGACCGTTTTAATGCCATGAGTTCGCTTTCAGCATTTGCTATTGAACAGTATTATAAAGGCAGCCAGGAATATATGAAAGAAAGGTTTGAACTGCATAAGATCATTCTTGCAAATAAACTGTACGGTACTTCCGAAAAAGGCGGCAGCTTTAATGAACAGCTTTTTATCAATATGGTGGTTGTGGGGCTGCAGCTGAAAGAGATCGAGTGGTGCGAAAGTTTCATAAAGAGGTATGAACCGCTTCTGAACCCGGAGTATAGAACAAACCCCGGTTTCCTTTCACGCTCAAGGTTAAGCCTTGCCAAAGGAAATTTTGATGAAGCATTGATGTACCTGAGTAAAATCACATCTCTTGATAAGGCATCATATAAAACAAGCGTTAAGAATCTGACTCTCATGATCTATTTCGAAATGGGGCGCACAGTTGAGGCTTTGGATGTGGCCGATACTTACAGGAAATTCCTCTCCAGGGATAACATTCTGCCTAAGGCGCAAAGAGATAGAAACGCCAATTTCCTGAAATATTATAACAACCTGCTGAAGTATAACGGTAATCCGGAAATGATAAGTAAGGTGAGATCTGAAATTTCTACTACATATAATATAAACGAAAGACAGTGGCTGCTCGAAAAAACTGAACAATTAATGAAAAATTAGTGTCCCTAACCCGCGGAGAAAGTAAACTATAATTTCTTTTCCCTCATTCCCAAACCCCAGTTTTGTAATGTGAGAATCTTATTTATTTTCTTTTAAGGGATACTGTAGAGACGACTCGCCTGCCAAGCCGAAGGCATGGGTGAGTCGTCTCAAAATTAATAAACTTTGCAGGCTGTGAGACGATGCGGCGCATCGTCTCACAGGGAGCCCTCATTCCCAAACTCCAGTTTGGGAATTTTAGATTGCTCCGTAGGAGCGATATGTTTGTAGTTTTGGTGATTAATTTTTTAGAGCTCCGTAGGAGCGGCATGTTAAAAAATCTCACCTACAATTTCACCAGATCACTATTTCACAATCTCACTATTTCACCAGTTCACTATCTCACCACTCAACTACTCTACCAGCTTCTTATATCTCACCCTCTTGGGTTCAATATCGCCTAAACGTTTTTTCTTCGCCTCTTCATAATCCGTGTAGCCGCCTTCGAAATAATAGACTTCTGAATCACCTTCAAACGCCAATATATGAGTTGCAACCCTATCAAGAAACCAGCGGTCATGTGATATTATCACCGCACATCCTGCGAAATCTTCCAGCGCTTCTTCCAGTGCACGGAGCGTATTTACGTCGATATCATTCGTTGGTTCATCAAGCAGCAAAACATTAGCCTGTGATTTAAGCGTCAACGCTAAATGCAGCCTGTTACGCTCACCGCCCGAAAGTACGCCGACTTTTTTGCTCTGATCCGTACCACTGAAGTTGAAGCGCGATACATACGCGCGGCTGTTGAATTGCTTGCCGCCAAGCTCAATAAACTCCGCGCCTTCGGAAATAGCTTCCCAAACTGTTTTTTCGGGATCTATTTCAGCATGAGCCTGGTCAACATAACCCACCTGCACGGTTTCACCGATCTCAAAATCGCCGCCATCGGGTTTTTCTGTGCCCAGTATCATCCGGAACAGCGTTGTTTTACCCGCGCCGTTTGGCCCGATAATACCAACAATTCCCGCAGGAGGAAGCTGAAAGTTCAGGTTATCAAACAATAACTTATCGCCGAAGGCTTTTTTGATCTTCACAGCATCAATTACTTTGTTGCCTAAACGAGGACCGTTCGGAATGAATATCTCAAGCTTCTCTTCCTTCTGCTTGGTATCCTCATTCATCATCGTATCATAATTCTGCAGCCTTGCCTTTGATTTTGCATGCCTTGCGCGCGGTGACATTCTCACCCATTCAAGCTCCCGCTCCAGGGTTTTGCGGCGTTTTGATTCCTGCTTCTCTTCCTGCTCTAATCTCGTGGTTTTTTGTTCTAGCCAGCTTGAGTAATTTCCTTCCCATGGAATTCCCTCGCCGCGATCAAGCTCAAGTATCCAGCCTGCAACATTATCAAGGAAATACCTGTCATGTGTAATTGCAATAACCGTTCCTTTGTACTGCTTCAAGTGCTGTTCCAGCCAGTCAATTGATTCAGCATCAAGATGGTTGGTCGGCTCATCAAGTAATAGAATATCAGGCTCTTTTAATAACAGCCTGCAAAGTGCAACACGGCGTTTTTCACCGCCGCTTAAATTTTTAATTAACGCATCGCCATCCGGTGTGCGCAGGGCATCCATTGCGCGCTCAAGTTTTGCGTCAAGCTCCCAGCCGTTGTGGTGATCTATCAGCTCGGTAAGCTCGCCCTGTCTTTCGATAAGCTTCGTCATTTCATCATCATCCATCGGCTCTGAAAACTTGTTGTTCACTTCTTCATACTCTTTCAGTATATCAACAACTTCCTGCGCGCCTTCCTGGATAATTTCTTTCACGGTCTTGGTTTCATCAATATGCGGCTCCTGCTCCAGCAGACCTATGGAATACTCCTTCGTGAAATGAACTTCGCCATTAAAGTTATCTTCAACGCCGGCGATAATTTTCAGCAGGGTTGATTTACCCGAGCCGTTCAGACCGATAATGCCGATCTTAGCCCCGTAAAAGAACGAAAGGTAAATGTTCTTTAATACCTGTTTCTGCGGCGGGAAAGTTTTGCTAACCCCCACCATTGAAAATATAATTTTATTATCTGCCATTATTCTGTTTTTTTCCTGTTAATTTATCTATGTATATGATTTGTTGGTAAGGGGCAAAGATACCCTAAAGAATTAATGCTTTAAACCCAAAAGTTAAGCCATAAATTAAAAATCTATTATGTACAATAAATTTATTGAGCACTTTTAGGACAAGAATTAACATCTAATAAACCTTATATTTGTATAAATATGCTGATAGGTTAATGAAAATAAAATTAATACTCTTTTTTGTAATATTAAGTATCACGCAAAAATCATTTTCTCAATGGACTTTATTTAATAGTGGTGCAAACGTAACTTTATATTCTGTATGTTTTAAGGATCAAAATACTGGATGGGCAACAGGATGGTATCAACAATCATTCGGGAAAGTCGTCTCCACAACAAACGGTGGTTTGAACTGGATAACTACTTCAATTGCAATTCAATATCCTTATTCTATTTTTTTTATTGATTATAATACGGGTTGGGTTGTGGGCTTTAATGGTCCACGCGCAATAAAGACGACCAATGGTGGCATTTCTTGGCTGAATATCAATATTTCAAACTTTACCGGCTTTTTATTTTCAATATATTTTTTGAATAAAGATACCGGGTGGGTTGTTGGTTCTCAACAAGAAATTATCAAGACTACGAACGGTGGAACAAACTGGATAATACAACACGGAAATTCAAATTACTCGTGTTCGCTAAATTCAATTTTTTTTATTGACAAAAATTCGGGATGGTGCGTTGGCGGCGATGAAAATTTCCGTGATACTATTTTAACTACATCAAATGGTGGTTTAAACTGGTTAGCAAAACCTAACGTAATATCAAAAGAACTATACTCTGTTTGTTTTATTAATCATACTACCGGTTGGTGTGTTGGATATGGAGGAAATGTTATAAAGACAACTAATGCCGGACAGAACTGGAGTATTCAATCTCTAGGAGATTATCGACTTAAATCAGTATACTTTTCAGATTCAAATAACGGTTGGATTTCGGGACAGAACAGCTCGGGTGTAATTTTTAGAACGTTTGACGGGGGTTTTAATTGGTATCCGCAATATAGCGGAGGGTTTGATCTGTATTCAATGAGTTTTATCAATGCTAATACTGGCTGGGCTGTCGGGTATAACGGGAATATTCTAAAAACAACAAATGGAGGTGGGGTAGTTTCCGTAAATAATACTTCATCAGAAATACCGTTGCATTTTTCTGTGTCTCAAAATTATCCCAATCCGTTTAATCCGGTTACGAAAATAAGGTTTGATATAGCAGGTACATCTGAATCACAAACAAATATTTCGATATTTGATATTCTTGGTAATAAAATTGCAACTCTGGTTAACGAAAAACTTACTCCGGGTAGTTTTGAAATTGATTTTGACGGAACAAAACTTTCAAGTGGAGTATATTTTTATATGTTTACTTCATTTAACTCTAAGGGGAGGTTTACGAAAACCATGAAAATGGCATTAATAAAATAATCTTTATAATAATCAGTTCTCTTTTTTAAATAAATGGGTTTCTAAATTTCCCTTACTATCCACCCTGCCCGGCTTGAACATCACAACCAATGTTACATAACCTAATATAAGCACTGCGGAAAACAACATTGTCATAAGCATTGTGCGCGGGTGCTGCATTGGGTGAATAAAACGATTCGCGATATCCACAAACAGAGCCACCGGATTTGTCAGTACATCCCAACTGTTAAACCTCTCGAACCTGCCTAGATATATCCCGAAGCTGCCAAGCACGAGCGAAAATATCGCGAATGCCCAGCCCTTAACGGCGCTGAAGCGCCGCGTTAGCGCAGTCTGGATATCATACAGCGAAATGAATCCTAAAATCAGACCGTTCCACGCGAATGAAAATATCAGCCCGAGATCGAACCAGTACGGTACATTTGCCCGCGGCTCAAGATGAAAGAAATCGGTAACAATATATGGCGCATTTGGGAATATCAGCAGCCACGCCATTAGTATTATGGCAGTGAAGAAAAGTGAGTTTATCTTCCGGTAGTATAGCAGGAATAAAGTCGAGATCACATACGGCAGTATTGCAAGGAAGAGATTCCAGTTGAGGAACAGGTAAGTATAAAATCCGGAATAATACATCCGGAAAAACTGCAGAGAAACGCTTAGAAGGCAGGAAAGGGCTAGAATTATGGTGATACTTAAACGATTGTTATCCCGCAAACGGCTGATCAGTGAGCTCATATTTTATCTAATGGTCTGTAATTTTCTTCTTTAACTACCATTAGGGCTGTTTGGTTTCATGTTAAAAGATACCGTTGAAATGAATGTCTTAACTAAAAATCCCCCTTGAAAAGGGGGAGCATAACTGCAGGTTTTCTATATTGTACTTTATTCGATTTTTTCGCTTGGAGTGAATTTCCGATGGGGATTTTATTCAATGAATCTAAATGGTATGCTTGGATATTTCAGACTCCTAAAGTTTTGGGACGATGCGCCGCATCGTCTCTACCGGTGACATTTAAAATTTACTTTGTGTCCCTGAGCGAAGTCGAAGGGCGGGTTTGCCTTATTTGTTCGGACTTCGACTCCGCTCAGTCCGACAAACATATTATGCCAGGACTTTTTCTGAGTCCCAAGCTCCAGCTTGGGACTCCACTTGCACACGAAACTCTGTTTCGTAATGATAATTATTGAAGCCTGACAGTGCTCGCCGTTTCCTGAAGCAGAGCTTCGAACTCATCTGCGTTCCCAAGCAGGAGCTTGGGAACGAGAGAAAGGATCCATGTATAGATTCTTCGCTTCGCTCAGAATTTGATCCTCTCTTTCCCTACCCATTCATCCCAAACATAACTGTAATTTGTATAGCGGATAAAATACCTGCTGTCTTTTTCCTCAAGCACTTCTGCGGGATACCAAACGCCTTTCTGTTCAACCTGTGCGGAGCGTTCCTTACCCGTTTTTATGCGGTCATATGCTACCCATTCATTCCAGTAATCTTCGTAGCCCGCATATTTGATATAATAAAAATCATTCAGCGTCTTTTTTACTTCGGCATCATACCATTTCCCTTCCCACGAGACTTTTATCTTATCGCCAACCTTATAATTTACAAAGTATATCGGCTGCAGCTCATTTTTGCCGAAGCTTGCCGTTGACTTATCACTGTAATCATAAAACTCACACTCCACGGAATTTTTATCAGCGCTTAGAATCCTAACCGCCGCCATATCGCCGCCTTTGGGAGCCATGTAATACGCCCCCGGAAAGAAGTCTCCCGCTGAACTTGTTTTGCTGCCGTTTGTTTTTGCAAGCGGCGCCGTTTCATCGATACCAAAGAGCTTAAACCCGCACATCTGCCTTTCACGGAATTTCATCGCGTCGCCAAGCTCTGTGCCGGTCTCATTAATTGAAATTACACCATCGTTGTTTCTATCAGCCAGGGGCAAACCCGAGAGGCAATCAATAATTGATTGAGTGAAGGTCCAGTTTCCGGTTGATATATTGCATGATGCCGCCGACGTCAATACAATTACATTTTTTCCTGCGGAACTGATCTTCTCCGCCTCATCCAGCAGCGCACCGGAGTAACAGCAATCCGCCAGCAGCCATACCAGCTTGCCTTTGAACTTATCACGAATGGCATCTCCCAGCCAGCTTACATCAAATCCCGTTTTTTTGTAATTGCCGGAGGTGATATCATAGCTGGCGAAATAGATTCTGCTATCGTCATCCTTTACGCCGTGGCCGGCATAGTAAAATAGAAACGTTGAACCCGCCGGCGCTTTTTCAAGGGCATCAAGCACGGCTGACTTCATCGCATCCACTGTTGCTTCGTTATCGATCAGCATGGAAACATTATTCGGCTTAACGCCCTGCGACTTCAGCAGCGAGTGAAGCTCCTTATCTTTCCTGTTGCGGTTGCTGAAGGGCGAAAATCCGGGATCTTTCCACTCCAGCGCGCCGGCAACGACACCATAGGTATTCTCGCCGGGCTTGATATCCGATGTACTTTCAATCGAAGCCGTTTTCTCCTTTTTTGAATCACGCGAAGTAAGCTCGCTTAACTTCGAGCAGTTAATGAAGAGTGGAATAAGAAGAAGCAGAAATACAAATTTTCTCATGTAGTATGGTAGAAAAGTTTTTTTGTAGAGACGACCCGGCGGGTCGTCTCAAAGCTAAAGTACTTTGTAATTTATGAGACGATGCAACTGCACAGGGTAGTCAGGCAGCATCGTCTCTATTGGTCACAATTTTCTGAGTTCCTCCAAAAGAGTCCTTCGGACAAGCTCCTGCCGGGGACTCCACTTGTACACGAAATCCCGTTTCATTATTTTGTTTATGTAGCCGTCAGGCTTGCCTGACGGTATCATGCGGCAGGCGAGCCATGCCGCCTACAGGTTGTATTTATTCGGAGCAATTTATGAGACGATGCACCGCATCGTCTCTACAGAAGCCGGTCTTACCGGATGAGTTTTCATATGTAAAAAAGAGCACGAGTCTCAACTCCCTCCCCCTCGGGCTGAAGGACTGCCCGCAGTGAGGGTTGGGGCGGGGTTGTTTTACCCCTTTCGGATATGGTTTGGATGAGGTCGCCTCACCGCTAATCTCCAGCCAAAGAATCCGAGAATACATAGTGCAATTACACCCATTATGATCGGCAGCAATACCGTCAGAATACTCATCACAAACGAAGTAACATGCTCAAATGTTGCTATGAGCCAGTTAGCCCAACCGGCAGTGAAGGCGGTTGATTTCAATCTTGCCATGCTTGCTCCGCTTTTTATCACCGCGGCAGAGCCGCCGCCCACTATAATACCAAGCGTCCACTGCACCATTGGCGGCACATCGGTTATGAATGTTACCGAGAGCAGCGTGCCGGCTATTGTTGCCAGCGGAATAGAAATTGTATCAAGCGCATTATCTAAAACGGGAATGTAATACGCGCCTATTTCCGCAATTGTTGCGGTTAGAAAAATTGCGAATGCCGGCCATGAGCCCATCCATTCGAATCCGCCGCCAATATTCACAATGCCCGTCATTGAGGCAATATTGCTTATCAATAGCGGAACAAATACGCGGAAGCCGCAGCTTGCTGCGAGTCCCAGCCCCAAACATATTCCTATTGCTATATCCATTTCTTTAATCCTGAGCGCAGCGAAGGATCTCGCTCCTTCGGCTGACCATTATATGTTAATTTATTATATGTTATTTGTGAATAAACTTACCCAAATATATCTGTTCTGCAATTTCTATTGCTCAAATTTAACTATTTTATAGGAAATATGTTCCTGTTTCCCGGCTATTTTACCGTGTCTGCAAGTTCGGCCAGTTTTTCCAGCAGCCATCTTTTGCTGGCAATTTCCTCAATAGACGTAATTTCTTTTTTAATAGAATTTATTTCGGCAAGGTCCTTACTCTCACGGAGAAATACGATCTTATGAACATATTTTATGAAGGTGTGAATTTGTATCCTGATTACCTCAGAGATTGAAGGATTACAGTTGAGGAAATGTTTTGTTGAGTCAATATAATTAAGCAAAGTTTCCATATCGTTTAACTCGTAATGTGTTTTTGCTGTAAGTATCCTTGTCTGGAGCTTATCCATGATCTCAATAAACTCAACTTTGTACAGGTAATTAAGCGCTTTGCTGTATTCTTTAGTATGAAAGTATAAAAACGCATAAGCTTGGCATTTCATAGTTTCACGGAATTCAGGAAGTAGTTTTACGGTATATTTATTGATGAATTCTAAAGCCCATTCAATTTCATTTGCGCGTAGTGCCGAATTAAAGATCTGAAGATAAATTGTTTTTGATAACTGGTCATCAGGGTAAAAGGCCAGACCCTCTTTCAATCTGAAATCGTTAAGCTCAAAAACCATCCTGTTATTTTCATCTTTGCTTAGATCAAGGTTATATAAACAATAATTGATAAGCCAATGCATCATTGTGCTTTGCTCGTTATCGGTTAGTTTTTTATAACTCGCCTGGTATAACTCGCGGAATTTAGCAACATGCCTTGTATTGCTTGGCTTTAGCAGCATCATTAGTGAATGATAATAGAGCTCGATCAGGTAAGTATACTCATAATTTTTCCTTTTCGCGTATTCAATAATGGCATCATAATTTACGTTACCTGCAATTTCGAGAGGAAGATTGGTATCAATTTTATAATTATGATACTCTTCCAGTATTCTCAGGTCCCGTAAAGCAGTAACGTTCATTTTTAAGAACAGAATTAGCTGGTATTCTGCAGATTTCAGTGTTGAATCTCCCTTGAACTGGATCTTATCAGTTAAAAAATAATAATCCTGTTTATATATCTCCATATGTAATCTTTTATCAAAGTGATCGTAATCTAAACCGGTCTTTTCGATTGCTTTTTCCATCTCACCCAAAGCTTGTGAATAATTGTACGCCAGTTTTCTTGTGCTGAATTCCGAAATAGCAAGTTCCATCCGGGTGAATTTATCATTCCTCAGCGCAATTTGTTCAAGAAATTCTTTTGCCATCTTTTCCAGTGCAGAGGAGAGGTTCCACATCACCTGTTTGTTGAACTTACTTCCCGGGTACAGTTTCTTGTGTAAATTTTCATAGCTGATCATATCAGTCTTAAAATCCGGGTAGTACTTCTTCATCACTCTGAACAAGGGCTTGCAGTTTTTGCCGCTGTTATGAAACGGCGAAGCCAGGAATTTATCAAAGAGCTTTACTTCCTCTGTAGAAAAAGTCTTCAAAATATTTATCAGTTTAGAGGTCTTCATTTTGCAGGTTAGTAACTTTACCGCAATTTCAGCAGAATTTACACCAAAATCAACAATATTATTAAACAGATTTGCTTAAAACAGGTTAGTTTTTTCCAAAAATATCTTTGTTCGGGGCGTGCACACGGGGTATGTTTGTATCCGTGCACAGGTAACGAACCATTGCTGAAATAAGTGTAAAAAATGAAAAAGCGGATAGAAGCAGCAGAATCAAAACCGGTCAGCAAAAGATCAGGGAAAAATACAAGGGGATACAGATTGAAGCCATCGACGCACATGATGATAGTCAAAATTCAAAATCTGCTCGGCTCCGACCAGGATGAAGTTATAGCTGCAGCATGTACGATGTTATTTAACGAGCTGCAAAAGAACGGTTCTTCTAAAGAATAAAAGAAGTTTATTAAAATAAAAAATAAAAAAATGAAAACAAAAATTATCTTCATTATGATCTTCAATTTGATGATCTGTTTTGCACCAAGCGAACAGTTGATCTCACAAAGCATAAACGGCAAGCTTGGCACAAGCGGTCAGTTTATAATCAGGGATACAGCCAATACATTCCTTACACTTAATCAATCAACAGGCGATCTATCGCTTAACCGCAATCTTGCACTGCTTGTTTCAACACCCGGCTCACAGCTGGGGTCTATATTCAAAGGCACAGCAAGGTTCATCCATAATTACAGTCCTGCAACTTCATTCGGAAATACTTTCCTTGGTATCAACTCGGGAAATTTTACAATGAACGGTACAGGCAGTCAATCAAGTAATAATACCGGAGTAGGAGAGAACAGCCTTGCCGGACTGACAATAGGTTATCAAAATTCTGCTTTTGGAGTGAGTTCACTTTTTAACAACACAATCGGCTACCGGAATTCAGCGTTCGGGAATACTTCGCTCCAGAACAACACCACCGGTTCAAATAACTCAGCATTCGGACATTTATCGCTTAACGCCAATATCATTGGCACATACAACTCAGCATTCGGAAATCAATCACTTCAGTATAACACTGATGGCAACTATAATTCGGCTTTCGGTAATTTTTCTCTTAATGCCAATACCACAGGTTTCCAGAATTCAGCATTCGGGCATTTATCGCTCGCCCTCAACAGCACAGGAAACTATAATTCTGCGTTCGGTGTGCGATCGCTCGATAACAGCACCACGGGTATCCAGAACTCTGCTTTTGGATATTTCTCAGGCAGCGGTATAACAACAGGCAGCAATAATACAACAATCGGATATAATGCACAGGTCCCGTCGGCATCATCAAGCGACCAGGTGCGAGTTGGCAATACATCCGTTACATATGCAGGCATACAGGTAGCATGGACTATCACAAGCGACAGGAGATGGAAATCTGATATTCAAAGTTCAAATCTGGGTTTAAATTTCATCAGCAAGCTCAGGCCTGTTTCTTATTTCCGCAATAACGATGACAAACAAAAAACAGAATATGGCTTTATTGCTCAGGAGGTTGAAGATGTTTTAAAAGGATCAGGAGTTGAAAACAGCGGAATGCTGATAATAAGCGATGAGGGTATGTATGAACTACGTTATAACGACTTGCTTGCGCCAATGGTGAAATCGATACAGGAATTAAAAGCTGAAAATGATGAGCTTAAGAACAAGAACGTAAGTCTTGAAGAACGTTTAGCGAAGTATGAACAAATGCAGAACACACTCGTGAAAAAAATGGAAGAGCTGGAATCAAAAAATAAAGACTTAAAAGAAGTAAAGTTTGGTGAAAAATAAGAGCTGTTTATGACTGGGGATCGAAGCAGCCTTAACCGGATAAGTTAACGATATCGTAAAGGTAAAGATTGCTATAAAATGTTCACAAAGAAAATAAAAAAATATAAACATAAGAAAAAAATGAAAGTAATAATTTTAATAACAATTTTCTGCATTTCGTTTTCTACAGGCGCGCAAAGCGTGTTAACTCTTCAGCCGGGTACATCCATGGGTGTAACAACCGGGGCAAACCTCTGCGTTAATGTGATCAACGGTTCGGGTATGCTGTACGGGGGTGGTACTATTTGCGGCGGCTTAGTTGCTATAGAGCCGGTTACTTCAAATGAAATTCCCGCAAGTTTTGATATGCAGCAAAACTACCCAAACCCGTTTAACCCGGTTACTGTCATAAAATATCAGATACCGCAGGCAACTTATCTAACTGTTAAACTGTATGACCAGCTTGGCAGAGAAATCCTTACACTATTCGCGGGTGACCGTCAGGCTGGATATTACGAACTTACTGTTGACGGAACAAATCTGGCCTCAGGGATATACTTCTGCAGGTTAATATCACAAGGCTTTTCTAAAATAATTAAGATGAGTTTAATAAAATAAATTATTACAAACATGAAAACAAAAATAATAATCTTCGCAATTTTTAATTTGTTGATCTGTAATTTGTTATTTGGTCAAAGCATTAACGGCAAGCTTGGAACAGGCGGACAATTTATTATAAGGGATACAAATAATACATTCCTTACACTAAATCAGTCAACGGGAGAACTTTCGCTTAGCCGAAGCCTTCTGCTACCGGTTACAACACAGAATTCACAGGTGGGTTCAATATTTAAGGGGACGGTTAGGTTTCTGCATAACTTTTCGCCTACCGTTTCTTCCAATACTTTCCTTGGACTCAACTCCGGAAACTTTACAATGAATGGCGTTGGAAGCCAGTCAAGTTACAATACGGGTATTGGAGCAAATACACTATCGCAGTTAACTACCGGTTATGAAAACTCAGCATTGGGACAAAGCTCAATGGTTTCCACTACAACCGGTTCCGGAAATTCTTCTTTTGGAAGCTTTTCGATGTTCGTTAATTCTACCGGATTGCAAAATAGCGCGTTCGGAAATCACTCCATGTACGCAAACACTACCGGTAATCTGAACTCAGGCTTTGGAACGAATGCTCTTTATGGAAATCAAACCGGATTTCAAAATACTGCCGTGGGACACAGTTCACTGGAAATGAATACAGGAAATTACAATACTGCATTGGGCTATAATTCAGGCTCTACAATCACCACCGGCGCAAACTTAACCTGCCTCGGTATAGATGCCGCCCCAACTACACCTACTGCCTTAAATCAGGTTACACTTGGGAATACTTTTGTTACATCACTACGATGTAATGTACAGACAATTACCTCACTATCGGATGAGCGTGATAAGAAAAATATAACCGAGCTTTCCCTTGGCTTAGACTTCATCACAAAACTTCACCCCCGCCAGTTCAATTGGGATAAACGCGAATGGTATGATGATAATGTTTCCGATGGCAGCAAAATGACCGAAGCGCCGACAGCCGGATTTATAGCGCAGGAGCTTGACGAAGTTCAGCAAACGGCTGGTGCAGACTGGCTTAATCTTGTACTGAAGGATAATCCCGAAAAATGGGAAGCTACCTATGGTAATTTGCTTCCCGTGATGGTTAAAGCTATCCAGGAATTGAAAGCAGAAAATGATAAGCTAAAAGATAAACTTGCAAAGTTTGAAGAAATGCAAATCATGCTGGCAGGCGAAATATCAAAAATGAAGTACGGCAATAGTAGTATAAAAGAAATTAAAATGAGCGAAAAGTAAACAGTTGGAAATATTGCCTGAATAAAAAACATCTGTTTTTAAAAAAGATGAATAAAACGAAAACATCATGATAAAAAAAATCAAATTTCTATTCCCGCTTTTACTGCTGATGGCTGTAACAACTTCAGTTACCGCCTTCAGTCCGGCGGAGTACGGCATCGATCCGCACGATTCACTTCTGTTTGACGGCGAAAGCATTCAGAATGTAAAACCACAATTTATTGATACATGTATGATTCTTGTTAACTTACGGGGTGTTCGCGGAAAGGCAGAAGGAATGGTACTTCGCGATACCATTGAATTACTTGATTGCATTACAATGGGAAATGTCAGAAAATGTGAGTGGAAACAACTGAAACCGGCGGATCTTCTTTGTGAAAACGATTCTATTGTAACAGGACCTACAGGTTATGTTGATCTATTAATTGGAGGTAATTATAAATATCCACTCGGAACTGAGATCATAGATTCTGAGCATTTTGTAATTGGTCCGGGTTCCGTTTTGTATCCTCCTAAGTGTTTATCCAATAGTGCGGTTCTCCTTAAAAAGGGTAAGTTAAAGATTAAGGAATCTTCGGAAAGTATTAAAAAGAAAGTTATAGAAACATACAGGTCCATAATTAAGCCAAAAGGCACAGTGTACAGCGTTGAAACAGGCGATAGTACCGATATAATCAGGGTTTACGAAGGCGCTGTTGAAGTAACATTGGTGAGTATCGATACTGATGATGCGAACATGACAAAAAAGATGGAGAATCTTGGTGAGGAAATGCAGTCAGGAAATTTATCTGCCGAAGAGATACAGGCTAAAATGACAGAGTTCCAGAACTATACCCAGAAGATAAATGAGCTGATGCAGCCGCTGAAAGTTGAAGAAGGCTTTAAATGCACCGTAACCAAAAATTCCAGAGTTGTTGAACCGCTGGGACCAGGTGATGAGGAAATGAAATAATAGCTTCTGCACAAGATGTGCTGCGCCCATCGCTAATATATCCCGTCCCTTCGGGGCTGATTAATGTTTCAGCAGAGTCTCTCCGCAGGAGGACTCTGCGTGTATTCCTCCTCATTCCCAAACTCCAGTTTGGGAATGCAATAATAATATATCCCGCCCTTTCAGGGCATTGTATTTGTTGTGTCTTCTGCAGATGGGCTGCGCCCATCGCTGACATATCCCGCCCCTTCGGGGCTGAGAGCTCTATGATTTCGGGACGGATTAAAAACAATCGTAATAGCAGAGTCTCTCCGCAGGAGGACTCTGCGTGTAGGTTATCACATTTTCCATAGTCCTGCTGGCGCAGAGACTCTGGAAAGTACGGGAAACTAAGGAGATACATGACCGCGTGCGGTCACACATAGCATCAATGAGTATGTTTAGGAGATTGCCAAAGGGTTATCTCTGACCGAACATGAATTGTATTTCGCCACTTCGTGGCTTATCATAATTGCTTCTGCACACGATGGGCTGCGCCCATCGCTGACATATCCCGCCCCTTCGGGGCTAAAAGCTTTCACGCCTGACTTTCGCTTCCTGAAAGTTTTGCCGTTTCACGTTTGAAACATATCTGTAACGCCGCAGGTTTTTATATATAACTAACTTCAGAAATTCTATATGAAACCAGCCGCAAAAAGCCGATTCTCAGCGATAATCCTTACTTTAATTGCAATTTTTCTGCTCAATACCACCAATTCTGAGGCACAGGATGTTACATATCCGTATCCATCTGATTCGATTTCAATCGAGATAGAGTCACAGCCGCTTACCATGAGTTACATGGATATCAAGCCGGATTCCCCCAACGGCAAAACCGTAATCCTATTTCACGGGAAAAATTTCAACGGGTATTATTGGAAGGATGTGATCGAATTCCTTAAAGCGGGCGGATACCGTGTCATAGTTCCCGACCAGATCGGATGGGGAAAATCTTCGCGCGCGAATATTCACTACAGCTTCCACCTGCTCGCACTGAATAACCGCAGGCTTTTAGATACTTTAGGAATTGAAAAGGTCAGTATTATCGGACACTCAACAGGCGGTATGCTTGCAGCCCGTTTCGCTTTAATGTATCTTGACCGTGTCGAAAAGCTTGTGCTTGAAAATCCGGTTGGACTCGAAGACTACCGCACATTTATTCCCTATCAAACCACCGAAGCTCTCTTTATAAAAGAGCTTGCCGCAAATTACGAGAGCTATAAAAAATATCAAACCACATACTATCCCGAGTGGAAACCGGAATACGAGCAGTATGTCGAGGCGCAGGCTATGGATCTGAACCGCGCTGATTTCAAAGATATCGCATGGGCAAACGCGCTTACATACCAGATGATATACGAACAGCCCGTAGTTTACGAGCTGAGAAATATCACCGTGCCAACACTGCTTGTTATAGGGCAGTATGACAGGACCATTGTGGGCAAAGATCAGCTCAATGAAGAAGCGAAGCAGGTGTACGGACAGTACACCACACTTGGTAAATCAGCCGCCGGATTTATAAATAACTCAAAGCTTGTAGAGCTTGATAACGTAGGGCACATTCCTCACGTGCAGGCATTGCCTGATTTCCAAAAAGCTGTTGTGGATTTTTTGAAGGACTAGTATCATCTTAACTTTGCGCAGCTTTTGATTCAGTTATCTTTGACTCATTATTTTTAAGCTCATCAATTTTCCGCAGCAGCCATAATTTATAGCGCATCTCGTTTTTATTTACAAAGTTGATTATGTTAGGCAAAAAATCCGGGTCTTTGTATCTGCTGCCCACCTTATATTTATAATCCATAAGCCATGAAATAACCTTTATGTAGTTCTTATTGTAAGTCTTTTCCTTTGTGGAAAATAATTTATCGGTCCTGAGCATGTGATTGGTGCTGTCCGCAAGCGCCTTAAGCTCATCATAATAACCAAGCTCATAATACGAGATAAACTCAAACATTTTTAGATTCAGCCTGTCAACGTCATCAGCTTTCCTGCACTTTGAGATATAATGAAGCGCTTCTTTAAACCTGCCCCTCCCCTGGTACAGCGAGATATAGCTATAATTTGTAAACTGTTCTCTCATGTCTTCAGGAAGCTCATGGCTATGCTCTTTAATGAACTTTTCAGCCCGGTCAAACCTGCCCTCACTGCATTCTGATACTACATATCTCACGAACTGGTACTGGTCTATCCTCACAAACGTACCGGCTTTATAAAGCTCATCTTCCATAATAAGCTTTATATAAATAGATCCTTCTTCAGCGAACTGAGAATTGCCTCTTCGTGCGTTATTCATGCAGAAATTTACCATCAATGTTGCAAGATCATGCTGTACAGTCTTGGCACATTTTTTATAATTTTCAAAGAAAACTTTTTTAAGCTTTTCATAATCTTCTTTGCTGCCTTCCCCCGATTGAGCCAGGTAAGAAAATTTTAAAACATCCGCGTAAGGATCTTTATATGCACAATTTTCATACCTTTCTATAATACTGGTATGCGCTTCCTTGTCAATTGGCAATGAGACAAAAAATGAAATTCCAACACTATTTGTATTATGATACAGTTGGTTTGTATAATAAAATAACGCTAACGATTCGTTTATCTCATCGAAATGATAGCGAAACCTCCGGGAGTTGTAGTCAAATAAACTCATCTCAGAGCAATTAAGCATGTAGCGCCGGTAATATGTCTGGTTATCCAGCGGCTGTGCCTCAAGGTTCTTTCTTGACTCCGCTGATTTTTTAATGAATTGCGGTCTGAGGTTTTTCAGCTTAAAGGCATCAAGCTGGTTAAGGTCATTATCAAATTGTTTTTGTGAGTACATCTCAAGCTCAAGGAATTTTACAGCAAGCTTGTTCAGGTCATATATAAGGTTCTTCATTATTCCGTAATTGTATTTTTTCCCCGGGAAAATATGCTTCCACATTTCCTCTTTGGTTATCTTTGCGGGTGTAAAATCAGGAGCCTGCTTTCTTAATGCCTTATAGAGCTTGGTTACATTTGATTTTTTGTTATGGTATGGTGAAGTAACAAAATCACTAAAATTAGCCAATTCTTCCTTTGAAAAAGTTCTGAGTATTTCTATGAGTGTGCTTTTTTCCATTTCCCAGAATGTGAAAGTTAGTTAAGTAAAAATGCTTGTTATGCGATAAAAACGATAAATATCATGCCAAAATATGATTTACTGAATATGAAATATGGTGAAAATTTTCTTTGTAATACAGGCAGGCAAGGATGTATCTTTGAAAGTGGATTAATTCAGGGCAATAACCCGGAAAAATATGTGCACATGTTTTTCCTCAAAGCATCACCGGTATGCGGGTTATTGGCTGAATTTCTCGGCAAGCCTTCCGGAAAAAGGTGAAACGAATTCATAAATCAAAAAGGAAACAAAAAAATGAACAAAATACTAATTTTAACGTTACTTTGCCTGGTTGCCGTCTGCTCGCAGGGATTTTCATACGCGCAGGTTAACTCACAGGGTCCGGAACCCGTTTTAATACAAAACACTCCAAATCCTTTTGAAGAAACAACAACCATAAAATTCCAGCTTAAAGAGGATTGTTTCGTAAAGCTGTATGTAAAGGAAGCTCATACAGGCAGCATTACCATGCTTGTTGAAGGAGATATGTCTTCAGGCGAAAAAGGTGTAATTTTCAAAAGTGCTCCCGTAGATGGAAGCGCAGGAAGCAATGAAACTGACTATACCTGCATACTCGAAACATACTCGGCAGATGGTAAGCTTACAGGTTTGCAAAATATTCAGATGAAACAGGCAGGGAAATAATTTTCTTCATCCATGTAACCGCGGCGGGCAAATTTACAGATGATAGATTCCTCTCTCACTTAATTGCCTGCCGGTACATGGTTAATCCCAGGTACCCAGATACAATCGAGTCTATTTAGCCTGGAATACCCCTAACACACTTCCGTCTTTATCAACAATGCTGACCACACTTCTGCCGGAAGCATCTTTAACGGCTTTTACTCTGGCTATCGTTTCACCATCTTCATCTGTAAGCTCGATGCTTTTCGTTCGGACATTCCCGAAGTTTGAGGTTATATCATTGCCGCATGCCACAAAGTAAAACATGAACACGATCAGCGTTATAACCGCTACGATGCCGAAAATTATTTTTTTAATATGCTGTTCCATTTTGTATTTTCTTAATTTGTTTTTAGTTTTTATTAATTGGTCATTTGTTGAGCCAAAACCGGAAACCGAATATGGTGAATTTTTTTATTGAATCATAGGGCAGGGGTATGGATGTTCTGTTTTAGCGGAGTCTCTTCGGCAGGCGGACTCTGCGTTTCTGCCTCCTCATTCCCAAACTCCAGTTTGGGAATGCAGCAACCGCTTCAGCGGTTTCAAACCGTTAAAATGGTTAGTGATCTTTTGTGCTTCATAATCCCCACGACTGAAGTCGTGGGCTATCAATACCATGATTGACTGCGCCTATCTCGGTTATAGATTAACACATACAGGTCACGTAGTGCACTTTTAAATGTATGTGCCACTGAAAATCGCTTTGCGTCTTGGCGCCTTAGCGTGTGAATTGCTTCTGCTTTTTGTTTGCAATCGCCTTCGGCCAACGCTATCATATCCCGCCTCGTCTGGGCTGAAACCTGTAACTCGAATCGCCTGATTCGAGTGCATGCGTGAATATACTTAGATTACTGCATTTTGTTTGTCACTCTGAACTTGCCTGACTTTAGTTTTCAGGGTCTGCTTGCTTAACCGTATATTAAAGAGTATAAAGGAAGATGCTGAACCGAGTTCAGCATGACAGGATTGTTGTTAGCGTGAACTTTCACAAAGCGAAAGTCAGGGCAAGCAGCGCGCTCTGCAATCCGGTCAGGCGACCGGATTTACAATTTGTTTCAGCCCACGGATTTATCCGTGGGATTAGATCTCTCACAGGGAGCCGAAAACCGTTTCAACGGTTTCATAATATTCATGCTGAGGGTATGGATCATCATATTTATTTCAATTCTTCAGCCTTTTGCAGCAGCCATTGCTTATTGAGCATTTGGTTCCCGTTTATAAACTCAACCAAGTTAGGCAGAAAATCGGGATCTTTGTACCGGCTGCCAACTTTACATTTGTAATCCATAAGCTTTGAAATGGCCGTTACATATAGTTTGTAGTTTGCCTTGTTTTCTTTAGAAAAGAACTTATCATTCCTAAGCATATGATTAGCGCTATCTGCCAATGCCTTCAGCTCATCATAATATCCCAGCTCGTAATACGCGTTGAACTCAAATACTTTTATATTCAGTTTATCGCCTTCATAAATATTTCTGCATTTTGATATGTAATGAAGCGCATCCTTAAACCTGCCCCGCCTAAGGTTTAGCGTTATATAGGCATAATTTGTGTACTGCTCTCTCAAGTCTTCTATAAGCTCATGGTTATGCTCTTTAATAAATTTTTCCGCCCAGTCAAACCTGCCTGCTCTGCATGCTGACATTACCGACTGCATGAACAGGTACTGGTCCATCCATCCCACAGTTGAGGCTTTGTACAGACCGTCCTCTATTAAGAGTTTTATATAAAGAAATTCATCTTCAACAAACGCTTTAATTCCTATTTTAACGCAGATGGTGCAGAAGTTCAGCATGGTTACCGCAAGGTCGTATTGAATAGTTTTTGAGCATTTAAAATAATTTTCAAAAAAAACTGCTTTCAGTTTCTCATATGCTGCTCTATCCCCCACATTTGACATTGCGAAGTATGACTGGTACGTGATATCCGCAAAAGGATCTTTGAATGGAGAGTCTTCATAAAATTTCAGCGTTTTTGAATGGGTTTCCTTATCCAGCAGGGCAGAGCTGTTATTTACATACTGTAGATTATTGACATTAAGGTAAAGCTGATTAGAACAGTAAAACAGAAACAATGATCTGTTAACCTCCGAGTGATAGTCTTTTTCTTTTGAATCAAAAAGCAGTGTATAATCTAGATAGTTCATTTCGGAGAGGTAGATCATGTAGCTGTAATAATGTGTGAGGTGATCCAGCGGCCGGGTTTTGAGTTTTTTCCGCATATCGGCTGCTTTTTTAATGAACTGTGATTTCAGATTCCTAAGCTTGTAGCCATCCAGCAGGTTCAGATCGTTTTCAACCGGCTTTTGTGAATATGCTTCATGCTCAATGAATTTTACAGTAAGCTTGTTGAGATCATGTATCAGGTTTTTCATTATGCCGTAATTGTATTTTTTTCCCGGGAAGATCTTTTTCCATATCTCTTCCTTCGCTATTTTTTCAGCGGGATACTCCGGCGAAAATGTTTTGAGGCATTCATACAGCTTCAAGACATTTGATTTTTTATTGAAGTAGGGCGACGCTGCGAAGTCACCAAATGAGGCGAGCTCGGCGGTTGAAAACGTCCTGAGTATTTCGATAAGTGTGCTTTTTTCCATATACGAAATTTGAGAATTTAGATTACATATGGCGGTTTTTCATGGAAATTCGGGGGGAATAAATCCCGCAAATTCCATGAGTTGAAGCCGAATATGGCGAATTTTTTAATTGAATCATAGGGCAGGGGTATGGATAATTTGGTTCGTTTCAGCAGAGTCTTTCCGAAGGAGGACTCTGCGTTTCTTTTTTCTCATTCCCAAACTCCAGTTTGGGAATGCAATAATATTACTTTGCGTCTTGGCGCCTTTGCGAGAGGATGCTTCTGATTTGCAATAAGAGTATCGCACCGCTTCGCGGCTTATCAAATCGCGTTCCTTTCACGATGGGCTGCGCCCATCGCTAAAATATTCCGCCCCTTCGGGGCTAAAACCTGTAACTCGAATCGCCTGATTCGAGTGCATGCGCGAACTTTCATAAGGTGAAAACCAAGAGCATGCAATTCACGCGCGCTGCAATCCGGTCAGGCGACCGGATTTACAATTTGTTTCAGCCCACGGATTCATCCGTGGGATTAGATTTCACCCGGGAGCCCAAAACCGTTTCAACGGTTTAACGCCCGGCTTAATTTTTTCACACAAAAAAAGCCCCTGAATCTCAGGGGCATTGGAAAAAAAGTATAATTCAAACAAAATTATTTCTGCTTCTTCGTTCTTTCAAGCAGTGTCAGCTTATCACCATCTACTTTGAAGCTCATTGATTCGCTCCACTTGCTTGCGCTGTTCTCTTTTATGTTCAGCTTCAATCCTTTAAGCTCAACCTTAATTGTATTATCGGCAGTCGAAATTTTTACTTCGTCAAAAGTCTTTTCAACTGTTGATGGCAGCGTTGGCTTACAGTTCTCAATCTGGCTAACGATTGATGCATCATCGCGGAACCAGTTCTTCAGGAATGTCTTGTTCTCTTCGCTGCACTGGTAACCCATATTAAGCGCAGTGAGAATTTTACACTTCACGTTCTGCTTGCCCGTCTCTGCGTAACACTCATTGCCGATTGTCGATGCAAGATAGCCAAGTACCGCTCTTTCCGGTTCGGTTATGCCCGAGAAGTATGACTCGTCAAGCTTGATGACATTTACGGTTCCTTTTAACGAGGGATCGTAAACATCCTCACGCCATATTACTTTAAGCATAATGCCGCTTTGTACATAAGCGGGCTTGTTGGAAAAATTATCCGCCTTAAGCGAACTCTGCAAAACAAAACTTATTGTGAAAAGGGATACCAGGAATATCCCGGCGGCGAGAATTTTTTTAATATGCTGCATGATAGTAGCCCCCCTATCTTATATTAATGAATAGATGAATACCTCGAATTATTACGCCAAAGATAGTATATAATATAGAGCTTTGAGCTAACGTATTTCGTGATATTTCAGAGGATACTATTAATTTTTATGGAGTTATGTTAGTTTCTTGCAAGCTATAAGGAATCTATCCAAAGTGCTTGAAAACGAGCCGGAAGTGTCGATTTCTTCTTCTATCTGTTTCAATTCCTGCGCATATTTCTCAACTGTGAAATCATCAATCAGCCAGTTTATTATCTTAAGGTATGATATCACCGCGCCTGTATCGGTAAATATAGTATAGCCCGGCGCTTCGGTTTGCTGAAGAATTTCAAATCCCGCTGCTTCAATTTCTTTTGCTGCGGAGCGCATACACCAGCTCTTAGTTTCTTCGGGAACAGATTTGCTCAAAGCTGCAAGCAGCGATTCATCACAATTACCGGCCACCTGCTGCGTGATAAAGTGACCGCCGGGTTTCAGAATTCGGTGCACTTCCAGCGGATCGTAATACTCATGCCTGTTAATAACAAGATCAAAGTACGCGCTATCAAACGGCAGCTTGTCATCCTTGTACCCGCTAACAACTTTTACACCAAGGGATGTTAGGTTGGTTTCGGCAATTTCAACATTCGGCGAGTAACCTTCGGTGGCATAGGTTTCCGCAGGCAGCGGGGCAAGTGTTTTAAGGAATTCTCCGCCGCCGGTTCCCATATCCAGCATCCGCTTAACTCTGGGCATGTGCTGTTTTATAATTGCCGCATAATCCCATGGCAGTGGAGTTTCTTTCATCCTGCCTGTGCTTGTAAGCGCGGAAAAATCCCACCCCGTTAAATTTATCTCGCCTTCCATGAATTGTGCTTTATTATAATACGCTGTATGTCATAATGCAAATATCGCGTAAACATTATTATTAAAAACCTGAAATACTTAACCATAGAGTAATCAATATTGCGAATTCTTAACCAGTAATGTTTTGTTTTACAACAACTTTTTATTAAATTGCGTAATTCCAATAATCTAATAAGGAGAAGAGCAGCATTGGAAACCAAAAAATACAGCTTGTATTCTAAGCTACATGTTATTACATCAACTGTATGTTTGATGTTGTTTGTTTTCGGATTCACCGCAGGAAGCGGATACTCAGTTCAAGCTTCTGAAAAAAACCCGGTAAACGCTAAAATCAAACCTCTTGCCTCGATGATCAATTCCATCAAAAGCTCGGGAAAATTGTTTAAACCTTCGGAGCTTTTTAATGTTAACGCCTCAAGGGAAACTTCGTCATTTCTTTCAGGCTACCTTAGCAATTTTACTTCGCTTAAGCTTGATGCAGCAGCGAAAGAACTGCTTCTCAGCCGCAGGCCTGAAAACATCGTTTTCAGGATACCAAACGGTTCCGGTTTTATGGAGCTTGAGCTTACACGCGTAAATGTTCTGACCGATGATTTTAAATCAGGTTCGCTCAGCGGAAACGGGACGGTTACTTACACAGATTATACCCCCGGTGTTTATTACCGCGGGATAATTAAAGGTGACAACGGTTCGTTTGCATCACTCAGCGTGTTCAGTGATTTTGTAATGGCTGTTGCATCGAACGGTGAAGGAAACTGGAACCTCTCTTCGGTTAAAGGAGCAAACAGCATGTATTCAGATAGTTACGTGTTCTATAATGATGCTTCCGTAATTAACCGTAAGGATTTCACCTGCAGCGTTAATGATGAATCAGGACTCTTCGATAAAAGAAGCAGCAATTGGAGCAGCACCGGACACACCGGCGATAACGTTCCGCCGCAGCTTGTAAGGAAATATTTTGAATGCGATTTCAAGATGTATCAGGATTTCGGCAGCAATACCGCTAACGTTAACAACTATGTAAGCGGATTCTTTAACTCATGCGCCGCAATGTATGCGCAGGATAGCATCAATACATCAATTCAGCAAATTTTTATCTGGACATCAAATGATCCATACACAGCAACTACCGATAATGAAAGAATTCTGAAAATGCTTGGAGGAAGGCTGCAGAACTCTGTTAACGGAGATCTTGCTCATTATATCTCAACCCGCGCCGATATTTCAGGCGGTATAGCATGGGTTGGCGTTTTGTGCAGCCCGTTCAACGCACCGGATTCATCGGGACCTTATGCGGTTAGCGTTATACAAGATAACTATCAACCGTTCCCCACATATTCATGGACAGTTAATGTAGTGGTTCACGAAATGGGGCATAACCTCGGCTCTAACCATACTCATAATTGTTCATGGCCGGGCGGTCCCATCGATTCATGCTTTACGATCGAAGGCGGATGTTATGCCGGGCCGCAGATCCCCAGGGTTGGTACTATAATGAGTTACTGCCATCTTAACTCTTCAGTTAACCTTGCTCTTGGCTTCGGGCCATTCCCGGGTGATACTATCCGCGCGAATGTAAGAAGGGCGAACTGTTTGACAATAGGTATATCGCCAATCGGCAGCGAAGTTCCGGCGCAGTATGTGCTTCAGCAGAACTATCCCAATCCATTCAACCCGGTAACCAACATTAAGTTCAGCATCCCTAAAACGGGAGCCGTTAAGCTGACTATATTTGATGTATCAGGCAGGGAAGTTGCGGTGCTGGTTAATGAATCGCTTACCGCCGGCTCTTACAATGCGGATTTTGACGCAGCGCAGCTTTCAAGCGGTGTGTATTTGTATAAGCTTGAGTCAGATGGATTCGTTCAAACCAAAAAAATGGTGCTGATAAAATAAAGCAGCATTCACAGTATCAGAAGTATTTTAAAAGGGTCTTCCGAATCGGAAGGCCCTTTTTATTTAAGATGTTATGAGTCAGTAATGTATTTTCTGTAGAGACGATGCGGCGCATTAATTTTCTCGTTCCCAAGCTCCGGCTTGGGAACGTAAATGGTTTACCCGTAGGCGGCATGGCTTGCCTGCCGCATGATAAATGGCCACACCCTATTTCAACATTTTTCTATTCAATATTTATAACCAAATTGCAATAATTAAGATACAAAAAATAATTTAACCTTAATGAAAAAGCTGATTTTATTTATCTTAATTGCAGCGGTTTCCCATGCTCAGTGGCAGGAAGAAGTTAAGCTGAGCAACGGTTCAGCAAGCACGGCCCCAAACTCCAGATCAATTTCAGTATCGGTGAGCTTAGTCCATGTAGTATATAGTCAGGGGTATTTCGTTGACGGTAAGATATATTATACCCGCTCAACTGACGGAGGCAAAACTTGGCAAAACGAGCCACAGCTTCTGGCAGAAGATAATTCTTTATACAATCCGTCAGTTTCAGTAAGCGGCGGATATGTACATGTTATATGGCAAAGCGATAACGGAAAGGTCTTTTACAAAAGGTCCACAGATTTTGGAATAACTTGGGGTGAAACGGTGCGGTTAATTAATAATACCGGTGCTGCATATCTTCCTGCAATTTCAGCAAGTGGCCAGGTTGTAAATATTGTGTGGAACCAAAGCAATGAGGTTTACTATATACGTTCCTCTGATAATGGAGCAACATGGAATAGCCAAGTTCGTTTTACCAATCACCCTGGGTTTTCATACGCGCCCTCAATTTATTCCAGGGACTCGTATGTACACTTAACCTGGTCTGATGAAATTGATAACAATGAAGAAATTTTCTACAAAAGATCGACCGATAAGGGCATGAACTGGGATGAAACACGCAGACTGAGTGATGGAGCAAGCTATTCCCAGTGGCCATCGGTTTCCGGAAGCGGGTCAGAAGTATATGTTGTCTGGTCTGACAATAGAGATAGCCAGCCTGAGATATATTTCAAAAGATCAACAGATAACGGAATTACATGGGGCGCAGATGTAAGATTAAGCAATAAGTACAGCAATTCTTCTTTTCCAACTTTGACAGTATACAAATCCATTTTACATGTCGGATGGAGCGACGACAGAACAGGTAATTTGGAAATATTTTATAAACGTTCATCAGATTATGGCAATAGCTGGTCCCAAGACGTGCGATTGACTTACAGCCATTACTGGTGTGAATTTCCCGCTTTTGCAGTATCGGGTAAAACGCTTCATATGATATGGGATGACAAAAGGGATGGTGATAATGTGTATTATAAACGGAACCCTACAGGAAATATGGCTGATGGACTGGCAGTTGTTAATCCGCTGATCCCGGTAAGCTTTTTACTGTATCAAAATTATCCAAACCCTTTTAACCCGCAGACAAAAATAAGGTTTGCAGTACCTGTGGGGCAGAGTGTAAGGCTGGTAATATATAACACTATGGGTCAAGAGGTTGCCGAAATAGTAAAGGAGTATCTCGGTGCAGGGACTTATGAGGCTTCATTTGATGCGGTTAACCTTACAAATGGTGTATATTTCTATAAACTAATTACCGCTGATTTTACAGCTACTAAAAAGATGGTGTTGATAAAATAAAGTATCAAAAGTTTCAGGGATATTTTAAACCAGGGGTCTTCCAAATCGGAGGACCCTTTTTATTTATGATGCAATGAGTCAGGCATTTAATTAATGAATTGTCGGACTGAGCAGAGTCGAAGTCCGGAAAACAGACACACCTGCCCTTCGACTTCGCTCAGGGCGACAAGGATAAATCAAACATAACGAAACAGAGTTTCGTGTGAAAGTGGAGTCTCAAGCCGGAGCTTGGGACTCAGGTAGATTGTGATTTGATCTGTAGAGACGATGCGGTGCATCGTCTCCTTAGCTGCATCGTCTTTTAACCTGAATGGCGCATTGATTTTCTCGTTCCCAAGCTCCGGCTAGGAAATGTAAATTGTTTATCTGTAGGCGGCAAGGCTTGCCTGCCGCATAATACCGTCAGGCAAGCCTGACGGCTACAAAAACAACATAACGAAACAGAGTTTCGTGTGGAAAGTGGAGTCCCAAGCAGGAGCTTGGGACTCAGGTAGATTGTGATTTGATCTATAGAGACGATGCGGTGCATCGTCTCCTTAGCTGCATCGTCTCCTTAGCTGCATCGTCTCCTTAGCTGCATCGTCTCCTTAGCTGCATCGTCT
>JACSRQ010000010.1 GCA_014879675.1 Ignavibacteria bacterium | reverse complement strand
AGATTTGTATAAGAGACAGATATGGAAAAGACCAATTACAAGAATGTTGAATCACAAAAGCTTGGATTTGCAGCAAGGCGTGGCAAGTATTACGATGTAAACGATATCCTGAAATCAGGAAAGCCGTTAAATGAAAATGAAGTGAAACTGTTCGAAAAGCTTGATGTGATATACAGAACCCTGTGCGCAATTATGTTCAACTTTGTTCCAACAAGCGGACATCCCGGCGGCTCGATCTCATCAGGAAGATTCGTTTCATCAATATTGTATAATGTTCTTGATTTCGATATCAAAGATCCGTTCAAAGATGAATCTGACCTGGTTGTTTACGGCGCGGGGCATAAAGCTCTTGGCTTGTATGCAATGTGGGCGCTAAGGAATGAAGTTGTAAGAGCATTTGATCCGAACGCGCTGCCGGATGAGAAATTCCAGATGAGACTCGAAGATCTTCTTGGTTTCAGACGTAACCCGGTTAACACTTTGCCGCTGTTCAAAAAATTCAACTCAAAGGCGCTTGACGGGCATCCAACACCCGCTACACCGCATGTAAAAATTGCTACCGGCGCAAGCGGCGTTGGCGATACTGCAGCATTCGGACTGGCACTAGGTGCGATAGATTATTTCGGTGAAAATGCGCCGCAGGTTCACGTAATTGAAGGCGAAGGCGGCATGACTCCAGGAAGGGTTGCTGAAGCACTGGCTGCAGCAAGCGCAATGAGGCTGTTCAATATAAAATTCCATATTGATTTTAACCAGGCCTCCATTGATTCAAACCGTGTTTGCCGCGAAGGTGAATTGAAAGGTGATTACGTTCAGTGGAATCCCATGGAACTTTGCTACCTGCATGACTTTAATGTTATTTACGTTGATGATGGTACAGATTTTAATAAGATCGCAGCAGCGCAGCAGTTCGCAAAACAGATCGATAACAAAATGCCGACTGCAATTGTTTACCGCACAGTAAAGGGCTGGAAGTACGGCATCGAAGGCAGGGCATCACACGGAGCAGGGCATAAGCTGAACTCCGAAGGTTACTATAAAGCATGTGAAGAATTTGAACACGCTTTCGGTAAGAAGATCCCTCATTTTGCAGGCGAAGCAACACAGGATAACATGGAACAGTGTTTTTATGATACATTGATGACGGTTCGTAAAGCGGTTGAAGATGAAGCAGCCTTCAAATACTTTGCTGAAGCAATTGCAGCAAGCAAAAAGAGGCTGAGTGAGGATAAAAGAGTACCAAAAGCTTCAGGAATGGATCTTGAAGCTATTTACAAAGATGATTTCCTTTCGGAAAAAAATACACCGGAAGAGCTTAACGTGAAACCCGGCGAAATTACAACCCTGCGCGGCGTGCTGGGTTCATCGCTTGGCTATATTAACAAAAAATCCAAGGGTGCAATTCTGGGTGTAGCTGCTGATCTGCTTGGATCAACATCGGTTAACCTAGTTGGCTCGGGATTCCATGAAGGATTTTATGATGCAGTAGATAACCCTGATTCAAGGATTCTTGCTGTGGGCGGGATATGCGAAGACGCTATCGGCGGCATGATGGCCGGACTTTCCGCTTACGGCAAACATATTGGCGTAAGTTCATCTTACGGCGCGTTTATTTCTGCAATGGAGCATACTGCTGCAAGGCTTCATGGCATCGGTGAACAAAATAAGGTAATGCACTTTGGCGGCAATTACAAAACGTGGATACTTATCAACGCACATGCCGGTTTAAAAACAGGTGAGGATGGCCCAACACACGCTGACCCGCAGTGCCTGCAGCTGATACAGGAAAACTTCCCCCCGGGAATAATGGTAACACTTACTCCCTGGGAGCCCGGTGAAATATGGCCATTGCTGGCTGCCGGCTTAAAACAACGTCCCGCAGTGCTTTCACCTTTTGTAACCAGGCCGAATGAACCGATCATAGATAGGGAAAAGCTGAATATAGCGCCTGCATCTGAAGCTGCAAAGGGCGTCTACGCGCTCAGGAAAGCTGATCCGAAGCGCCACCTTGATGGCTCAATAGTTTTGCAGGAAAGCGGCGTGACAATTGAATTTGTTACAAAGGTACTTCCCAGGCTTGATGCGGAAGGATTTAATATGAATATTTACCATGTATCAAGCGCAGAGCTTTATGATGCTCATCCGAAGGAAGA
>JACSRQ010000113.1 GCA_014879675.1 Ignavibacteria bacterium | reverse complement strand
TTATTTGCTCTTTGCTATTTGTTATTTGTTATTAGCTAATTGAATTGAACTTCCACACAATTAAAAGTATTTTTGCAATCAGAAAGAAAAACTATGTTTGATAAATTAGAAAAAGTAAAACAGCGCTACAACGAAATAGCGGAGCTTCTTAATAAGCCTGAGACTGTTAATGACCAGAAGGAATACCGCAGGCTTTCGAAGGAATACAGCGACCTTACCGATATTGTTAACGCATACGATGAATACCTGAGCGTTAAAAGCCGGCTTGAAGAGAACAAAAAACTGCTCTACGAAACCAATGACGCGGAAATGAAAGAGCTTGCTGCTTCCGAACAGGAAGAGCTGCAAAACAAGTTCGATCATCTGGAAGCGGATATTAAAGAGCTGCTTGTGCCAAAAGACCCGAATGACTCCAAAAACGCAATGCTTGAGATCCGTGCAGGCACGGGCGGCGATGAAGCCGCGTTGTTTGCCGCCGATCTATACAGAATGTACACCCGTTTCGCCGAACGCATCGGCTGGAAAATGGAAATTGTTACTTATAATGAATCTTCCGGACCGGGCGGATTAAAAGAGGTAATTGTAAGCGTATCCGGCAAGGATATTTACGGAACGCTGAAGTATGAAAGCGGTGTACACCGCGTGCAGCGCGTTCCGGAAACCGAAACGCAGGGAAGGGTGCACACTTCTGCCGCCTCGGTAGCTGTGCTGCCTGAAGCCGATGAAGTTGATGTTGAGGTTAATTCCGTTGATCTTAAAATAGATGTGTTCCGTTCAGGCGGCGCAGGCGGACAGAACGTGAATAAAGTTGAAACAGCTATCCGTATAACGCACATTCCGACCGGCGTTGTAGTTCAGTGCCAGGATGAGCGCTCACAGCTTAAGAACAAGCAAAAAGCGATGAAGGTGCTTCGCTCAAGGCTGCTTGAAGCTGAAATTGAAAAACAAAACCAGCTTGTATCACAAAAAAGGAAATTGATGGTTGGCTCCGGTGATAGAAGCGATAAGATACGCACCTATAACTTCCCGCAGAACCGGCTGACCGATCACCGCATTGGCTTAACCATGTACAATCTCTCGCAGGTTATGGAAGGCGACCTCGAAGAGCTGTTCGAAAAGCTGAAAATTGCGGACAGATCTGAAAAGCTTTCTGAAGAACAATAATATCTAAGGCAAAAAGCAAAAGGCAAAAAAGCAAAAAAAACTTTCACACATTGCTCCCTCTCCTATTTGTAGAAGAAGGGCCTAGAGTGAGGTAAAAAATGAACTTCTCTTTGCTATACTTTGTTCAATCAATTACATGATAACATCCATATCCCAGAAATACAACCAAATTGATAAAGCCATAACCGGGTGGATGAACCATTACGGTATCAGCATTTTGCGGGTCAGCCTTGGAGTGATCTTTTTATGGTTCGGCTTTCTTAAATTTTTCCCGGGCTCAAGTCCGGCAGAGCAGCTTGCCACGAATACAATTTCTATCCTCACCTTTGGCATTATAAAACCGGCTGTTTCTATTTACATGCTTGCAACAATGGAAACCCTGATCGGGCTTGGACTGATCTTCCGCATATTTCTTCGTACAACATTACTTATCCTGTTTTTCCAGATGCTTGGCACGGTAACACCGTTATTCCTCTTCCCTGCCGAAACTTTTACTTTGGTTCCAATAAGCCCTACCCTTGAAGGACAATACATAATAAAAAACATTGTGCTTATCTCAGCGGGAATAGTAATTGGTTCAACTGTCAGAAAAAAGGAATAACATATCAGCTAATGTAGATTGATGTATCCAAAAAGATCCGTCTATTAATAATATAAACTATGTCAACAAAACAATGCCCCAAATGCGCAGCGGAAATGAAGAAGGGCTTCTTTTATGTCCGCAACAGCGAACATCCAATTTTTTACAACTATGTTGTATGGGTCGAAGGCGAAAAGGATAAGATAACATCTTTCATGGGCACAAATGCCAGTGCGCCGCAATACCCGGTCACTCCCTACAAGTGCTCCAATTGCGGATACATAGAGCACTATGCCGACCCTGTGGAAAAATGGCGTCATTAAATTCCCCTCTTGAGAGGGGTGGCACGCTTTAGCGTAACGGGGTGTCGCCGTTAAAAATCTCTTTTTAGTTTCTGGTAATTAAAAAAATCCTTATATTTGCAGACTAGTCCTCTTCTTTATTCACCACAGAAAATTAATAATTAATCATCATATTTCATGAAACGTATTTTAATAACGTTAGTTGTCCTCATTATGGGCGTACCGTGTTTATTCGCTCAAAAAAATCTGCCTGAAGGATACTATTTTAAAACACTGCCTAACGGACTTGATGTGCTGGTGGTTATCGATAAAAGCGTTCCTATCGCCACGATAGAAATTAATGTGAAAAACGGCGCTTATACAGAGTCAGCTGAGTACAGCGGGCTATCGCACTTCTACGAACACATGTTCTTTAAGGCAAATAAAGACCTTCCCTCACAGGAAGCTTACATTGAGCGAACTAAAGAGCTTGGAATATCATGGAACGGAACTACTTCCACCAATCGCGTAAATTATTTTTTCACACTGCCTTCAAGCAATCTTGATGAAGGCCTCAAGTTCATGAACAGCGCCATCCGTTACCCGCTTTTTCTTGAGCAGGAAATGACAAACGAGCATCCCGTAGTGAACGGCGAGTTTCAGCGCGGTGAATCGAGTCCCGAGTTTAATCTGTACTATGAATTCCAGGAAAAGATGTGGGGTAAAGATAAAAGCCGCAAGATACCTATCGGCGATCATGATGTGATACTATCTGCAACACCGGAAAAAATGAGGACCATACAGCAGAAATATTACTGGCCCAATAACTCACTGCTTATTGTAGCCGGTGATGTTGACCAAAATGATGTGTTCACCCGCGTGGAAAGTATTTTCGGCGACTGGCAGCCATCTGGATTCAACCCTTTCGAAAAATATCCTATTCCCGAGTTTAAGCCGATAAAGGAAGATATATATTTCGTCACAACAAGCCCAAATGCCCAGGCTCCCGTTATATATATAGGCTGGCACGGACCCGATACAAGGCATGATGTACAGGCAACCTATACCGCTGATGTATTTTCTACTATTGTAAACCTTGAATCCTCAAAGTTCAGCAAAGAGCTTGTTGATGCAGGCCTGGCGCTTGAAGCGAGCATGTACTACTCAACTGATATTTACACCGGGCCAATATCAATAAGGATAGTTCCACACCCTGAAAAAATTAAGGAATGCCTCGCAAAGCTTGAAGAGCATATTAACATGTGGGATTCCGACAAATATTACACCGATGAACAGATGGAAGCCGCAAAGAACCAGCTTGCTATCCGCGAAAAGTATAACATGGAGCAAACTTCCGGCTATACACATTCACTCGGTTATAACTGGGCGCTAAAAGATCTGGATTACGGCTTCAATTACATACAAAATAATAACAAGGTAACACGAGCTGATATCAAGAATTACGTGAGGAAGTATATTAAGGATAAACCTCGCGTATCAGGCATACTGCTTTCGCCGGGTATGAAAACAGCCATGAACATAAATAAATTTGAAGATCTTTTAAACTAACTATAACAGGTTTTTTACTTAAGAATAAAATGAGAATATTTAAATTATCAAAATCCCTCTTTCTGCTTCTGGTGTTAGCACAGATGGCGCTTAACGTAAATGTATATTCACAATATCAAACCAAAGAGTTTGATGTTGAGGGTCTAAAGGTTATATACAGGAATACGGGCAAGGATGTTATTAGCGCGAGACTGTTTGTAACAGGAGGCACTGCAAACTATCCCATAGATAAAGAGGGAATTGAAGCAGTGGCGTATAGTTATATTATCAAAGGCGGAACCACTTCGATGAGCAAGACCGATTTCCTCGCCGCAGCGGAGAAGATGGGTACAACTTTCGGCAGCGATGCTTCGCTTGATTACGGCGAGCTTAACATGCAGTGCCTTAAGGAATCATGGGATAAGTCATGGCTGCTGTTCGCTGATGCGCTGATGAATCCCGCATATGATATGGGTGAGTTTGAAAACAAAAAGCAGCAATACATCTCGTATGCCAAGCAGAATGAAGGGGATCCGGATGCAAGGCTTGAGAGGCTGACCGTTGAAACTGCTTTCAAGGGCAAGAATTATGAAAAAGATCCCTATGGAAACACCACAACACTTGCCGCGCTTACCCTGGAAGATATCAGGTCATATATCTCAGCGAATCTTTGCAAACAGAGGGCTTTCCTCGTAGTAACCGGCAATGTTTCAGAAGATGACATAATTCAGAAAGTACGTAACTCGCTGGCAAAACTTCCCGAAGGTACGCCTTCGCAAAAGGAACAGGTTACGAAAATTGAGCAGCCGGGGCAGGATATTGAATCACGCAAAATTTCCACAAACTATCTCTCGGGCATAATGTCAGGCATTCCTTGGGATTCACCCGATGCCATTGCGATGATGGTGGCAATGAACATGATGTATGATAAGTATTTTGTAGAGCTTCGTTCAAAACGCGGATTAAGTTATGCGCCTGCTGCGTATATGAACGGCAACGCCGTTACAAATCCGTTCAGCGTGTTTTACATTACTACCGATCACCCCAAAGAGGCTATACAGGTGATGGTTGATATTATTAATAATGTCCGTAAGAACGGTTTTACAAATGAAGAGTTCGCGAAGTCAAAGGGCGCGTTTTTGACCCGTTATTTTATGAGGCTGGAAACCGCTTCCAGCCAATCGCTTAACATTGGCAGGTGGAAACTGCGGGGCAATCTTGGCGCATTTGATAATTTTGAGGCAATGGTAAATGCTGTTTCCATGCAGGATGTAAATCGTGTGTTTACGGGCAACACAGGCAACATTAAATGGAATTACCTTGGCGATGAAACCAAAGTCTCACCTGAAGATTTTAAACAGCTTGAAAAAATAGGATTCTAGTTTTTAAAACAAAAACAGACACAAAGACTCAAAGGCTCAAAGAAAAGCATTTTATTGTTTTAATAACCTTTTTATACTTCGTTCCCGGCTCCGGTTGGGAACGAAATAATTTTACCACTTCATTTAAATACCATTCCCTTTAAATTAGCGATAACAGAATATCAAACCACGGTAATATTAAACTACAGTCATTATGAACAGAGTAAAACTTTTTGAAGCAGCTCACAAGGGATTGCGCAGCGCGCTTGCGCAATTTTCATTCAAGCTGGGTAAATGCGATTTCAACGTTCCTGGTCAGGTAAACGAGCTTCACTCGCTGGGCGAAGATCTTTTCATGATGTTAAGCACACATGCAAATGATGAGAACTCCATAATACTGGCTGAGCTTGAAGCAAAGCTTCCGGGCGCATCGAAACATGATATGGATGACCATGAGCGTCTTGAAGCAGACCAGGGCGCGATTCAAAAACTTCTTGGCGAACTGAAAGAACTTAATGGCCAGGGTCAGGACGCTTCGGGGATGGGAACCGAGCTGTATATGAAGTTCTCTAAATTCCATGGTGAGTACCTGCTTCATACAGTTGATGAAGAGTCCGAAACACAGCGCCTGCTGTGGGAAAACTTCACCGATGAAGAGCTTCACGGAATGCGTGGAAGGATAATAGGGAAATTCACTCCGGAAATTTTCGAGAAATGGCAGAGTTATATTATACCCGCCATAACACAGTCAGACCTGCTTATGATGCTGGGAGGTATGAAAGCCAACGCACCTGCGCAGTACGAAAAGCTGATGGTTATGGCGGAGAAATACCTGCCTGAGGATGAATTTGAATCCCTAAAAGCAAAATTTTCAATAGAACTGTGAACAATTTTTGAGACTATTTGTGTTTAGTATTGTCAAAATTTTGATTAATTTATAGCATGGACAAAGTCATTAAGGAATTCAACAGTTTCGAAGAAGCCGAGCAGGATGATATTGAATATTACCGCAATCTTGACCCGAATGAAAAGATCAAAGAACTGGAAATTATTAGGGAACTTTATTTAGATTCAATAAATGCTACAGAAGAACAGCGAAGACTTCAGCGAGTTTTTGAAGTTGTTGACAGAGAATAATGTTGAGTATATGATTGTTGGCGGATATGCGGTTTCATTTTATTCCCGCCCGAGATATACTGATGACCTGGATGTTTGGATAAATCCAACACCGGAGAACCTCAAAAATATCCTCAAGGTATTGAACGAATTTGGATTTTCTGAACCTTTTATCAAGGAAGATGAATTTCTTAACAAACCCAAAATATACAGAATTGGTAATCCACCGGTAAGAATTGAAATTCTTAATAGTATTGATGGAGTAAGTTTTGATGATGCTATGAAGAATAAAGAATTGGGCTCATACGCAGGATTGAAAAAAGTTTTTTACATCTCTTTAAATGATCTGATCACAAATAAAGCAGCATCAAACCGCCCTAAAGACCTTCTTGATCTGGAATATCTCAAGACTTTTCGTAAAAAAAACTAACTTATTTTTTCAATGCAGGCAGAAACTATCAAAACCGGAAAATGCCCCGTTTGCGGGTCGAACGAAGTTTACGATAACAGCAACAAACTCATCCAGGGCTACAGACCGTTTATAAACGTATCGGCAGTAAAGGGATTCACAGTAATCACCTATATCTGTATATCTTGCGGCTATTTTAAGGAATTCATACGCGATGAGGATATAAAGAACGAAAAGCTGATGAACAAAGTAAAAGAAAAATGGAACAGAACCTCGGACGGTAAGGATTGACAAAAATAGAGCAATAATCTTCAAATGTATATAAATATTTACCTTATGAAAAGATCTCATTTTTACCTATTTGATATTCCAATAGAATTTTCGTTTAAAATTCATTAAATTTGATCTATGGAATTAGATTGGAAAGAACATATCGCATCGGACCCGAAAATCATGTTCGGGAAACCTGTCATAAAGGGTACCCGTATTCCTGTTGATTTAGTATTGGAAAAACTTTCTTTGGGTGAGAATATTGAGCAACTACTGAAAGCATATCCTTCGATAAAAATCGACTCAATTTATGCCTGCTTGAAGTTTGCATCTGAATCAGTTAAAAATGAAGTAGTAACATCGTAAATGAAAATTGTTGCTGATGAGAGCGTGGATTTCGAAATAATAATCTCGCTCAGAAAGAATGATTTCGTTGTTTTAGCAATTGATGAACTGCTGAAAGGTGCAAACGATGAAGATGTTCTGAACTTCGCCTTACGTGAGAATTCTATATTAATAACAGAAGATAAAGATTTTGGCGAGCTTGTTTACAGGCTGAATAGGTCTCACCTGGGTATTGTACTATTTAGATTAAGCGGTCTTGATAGTAGATCAAAATCAGAGATAGTTGTAAAGTCTTTTAACGATAACTTTGAGAAAATGAAAAATTCTTTTAGTGTTATCTCTCCTAACCAAACAAGAATAAAAAAATAGAAGAATTGTCAAATTTCAGCATCAGGATTTTCAATTTCTTCCTTGCATCAATTTCCCTATAAAACTATTTTGCTTGCATAAAATGAATGCCAACTAATCCGCCGCCTGTAAAACAAGATCCCTTTCTTGCTCTGCGTTACGCTGAGTTCCGCTACTTTTTGTTCGCCAATTTTTTTGTAACTGTAGGACTCCTCATTCAGGAGGTCATAATCGGCTACGAGCTATACCGCCTTACTCATGACCCGCTTGCGATAGGTATGATCGGCCTCGCCGAAGCTATCCCATTTATACTGCTGTCACTTTTCGGCGGGCATTACTCCGATAAGCTTTCCAAAAAGAACATCATGCTATGGTCGCTTGCATTTACCATGCTCGCTTCAGTGGTGCTGTATATACTCTCTTTCAGCCTGCTGAATGCCGAGCACGCCGCTGAGCTGAAATATGTAATATGGGGAGTTATATTTTTTATCGGAATCTGCAAAGCATTTTTCTTTCCCGCCTCTACTTCAATTAAAGCGTATTTAGTGCCAAGGGAAGTTTATGCAAATTCCTCAACATGGAGCAGCTCATCGTGGCAAACCGGCGTCATCGTGGGTCCGGGTGTTTCGGGATTCCTCTACAGTATATTCGGATTTTCCGGCACGCTGCTGTTTGTGATCGCGATAATATTTCTATCTATTGCTGCCGTAGCATTGATAAAGAACCGTCCGCCTGATCCCGCGGGAGAAGGTTCAATGCTCGAAAAGATAAAAGAGGGTTTCCGCTACACGTACAAAACCAAAATAATTTTCTATTCTATTTCGCTTGATATGTTTTCGGTCATGTTCGGCGGTGTGGTTGCCATCCTGCCAGTATTCGCGGAAGACATTCTGCATGTGGGTGCAGAGGGACTCGGCATCATGCGCGCTGCGCCATCAATTGGCGCAGTGCTGGTACTGTTCGTGCTTTCAAAATACTCACCTATGCGCCGCGCCTGGCGGAATCTTTTGCTGGCAGTAGCCGGATTCGGCATAGCCACGCTTGTATTCGCCATCTCCGAAAATTTTCTGCTATCCATTGCCGCATTATTTGCGACGGGCGCATTTGATAGCGTAAGTGTGGTGATACGCTCCACCCTGCTTCAACTTTTGGTACCTGATAACATGCGCGGCAGGGTTAATGCCATTAACGGAATATTCCTGAGTACTTCAAACGAAGTCGGCGCATTTGAATCAGGCCTTGCTGCAAAACTGATGGGAACGGTTCCATCGGTACTGCTTGGCGGCGCCGTTACAATGATCATAGTAACCTACATTTTTTTCAGAAGTAAAGACCTGCTGAAAAAGGATTTTTCGGGATAACCTAACTTCCCTGTCATACCCTCCCCTTGGACTGCTAACATATTTTAGTAAAAATAGGTGAACACCAGTATAGTTAAAAATGGTGTCATCAAGCCTGCCGATAAGGAACTTTTGAAATAGAAAAGAATCGACCATATAAATGCGCAATCAATATATTTGGGCCATAGTAACAAATTAGCTATTGAATTCGTTAACACAATTGTATATATTCATCATATACACAGTATTGTTAGTAATTATGATTGTTGATTTTGATAAAATTGAGGGTTTTGAATGGGATAGTGGAAATTTAGATAAAAATCCTCAAAAACATGGTGTTTCTAATATTGAGTCAGAACAAATATTCTTTAATGTACCACTAATAGTTTCTGAAGATAATTTCCATTCTACTGAAGCAGAAAAACGGTACTTTGCATTAGGAAAAACTGATAATGAGAAGTTTTTAACGATAGTTTTTACGTTAAGAAAATCACTCATTAGGATAATTTCCGCAAGAAAAATGTCAAAAAAGGAAAAGGAAATATATAATGAAAAAACTTAAAAAAATTCCGAAATTCAGATCAGAATCAGCGGAAAAAAAATTCTGGCAAAAGAACGATACTTCCGGTTTCGTGGATTGGGATTCGGCAAGAAAGGTTTCTTTTCCTAATCTTAAACCGTCTGTGAGATCTATTTCATTAAGGCTGCCTGAGTCAATGTTGAACGACCTGAAAGTTATCGCAAACAAAAAAGATATACCATATCAATCACTAATGAAGATCTTTATTTCTGAAAAGATTAAAGAAGAATATTTGCGTTAATTAATAGCAGAATTTATATTTTTTCATTTACAACTCAATGCAAAACGATATTTTAAAAATAGTAAAGCAGTATTATGAAGCCTGGGAAACAGCAAACAAGGAATTGCTGAAGGTCTCACCGGAGCTGAAATTCCGCTCACCCGATGGAAATTTCAGCAGCGCTAAGGAATTCCTCAACCAGTGCTGGCAGTACAGCGGGGTGAAATTCCAAAATAAAATATTCCTTTCGGGAGGAAACAATGTCTGCGTTAAGTATGGCTTCCCCATGCCGGATGGAACCGCAAAACCAATTATTGAGTGGCTTACAGTACAAGAAGGACTGATTACGGAAATTGAGGTGTTTTATGAAAAGGGCTGAAAGAGTTTTCCGCTTAAATTTAATTTTTACGATTGCTTTTGTTTTAGCAAATTGCGGCATCCTATATTCACAATCTCCTTACTACTCAATTAAATTTTCTATTGAGGATTCCGGTACTATCAATCACAATGATGAATATGTTATCGATGTAACGACTTGCAGCTTCAGCTATGATGCGGTGGTACCCTCGGGTGATTATTCGTTTGGCAGAGATACATCCCTGCTCGATTGGGGAAACCTGCCGGATAGCGTGCTGAAAACAATGTCATGCAAAAATTCGATAGTAAACGGCTTAGCTTATGAAAGCTCAAACCAGGCGATGGTTTGGGAAAATATTTATGCAATAAGAATAGTACGCAATTTATCTGATACTATGCTGATAGTTTTCCCGGTTAAAATAAAAAGCTTTGTGACGTTCATAGATCTTGGCAGCATACCCTTTAAATCGGGAATTTTCGACCTGACAAATGACATCAATTACACTTTCAGCCAGTGGCTTAAGCTGGAAATACCCAAAGGCTATAGCTGGCGACCCGGGGAAAAAGACAAAGGAATATTTAATTCGATAAATTTAAACAAACAAAAATGAAAATAGGAATTTTAGGTTCAGGCGCAGTGGGTAAAGCGCTTGCAGCGGGTTTCGCCGCCGAAGGACACGAGGTTAAGCTTGGTACCCGTGACCCCAATGCATCAAAAATTACCGAATGGCTCGCTTCTGCCGGCGAGGGAATTTCCGCAGGCACATTCGCAGATACAGCAAAGTTCGGCGAAATGATAATCCTTTGCCCACTGTACAGGGCGGTTGAGGAAGTTATTAAGCTTGCAGGCAAAGAAAATCTGAAAGGGAAAATTGTTTTGGATACAACAAATCCGATAGCAGATGAGCCGCCGGTTAACGGTGTATTAAAATACACAACTACCGGGCGTGAATCTGCAGGTGAGATGATTCAGAACCTCATTCCCGATTCACATGTAGTGAAAGCATTCAACAGCGTGGGCAGCGCACTGATGTATAAGCCAAAGTTTGATGAAGGTCAGCCCACAATGTTCATTTGCGGAAATAACGATGATGCCAAGCGCAGCGTATCGGAAGTGCTTACTGCGTTCGGATGGGATATACTGGACTGCGGCTCGATTGAAGCCTCAAATGCATTAGAGGGACTCTGCATAATCTGGTGCGCGCGCGGATTCCGCGAAGGACAGTGGAACCATGCATTTAAACTATTGAAGAAATAAGTTATCTTTGCAATATTATACTTGAAGAGAGGTTATATTAACCTCTCTTTTTCTACAGGAGAAAGCAAATGTTTGATGAGTTATTTAAGCTTGTTGCAGGCGAATCAGGGGAGCAGATCATAAACAATCCGCAGGTACCAAACGAACAGAACGATGCCGCAATTGAAACCACAACGAATTCAATTTTTGATGGCCTTAAAAGCCAGGTAGCAGGCGGCAACGGCGCGGATGTTTTAAGCCTGCTGGGCGGGCAATCCGGCATCCAGGGCAATCCGCTGGTAGGCGGATTAACCGCAAATGTGACAAACAGCCTGATGGATAAGCTGGGTATTGATAGTCCCGCGGCGAAGCAAATAGCCGCAGCTCTTGTGCCGGTAATAATAAGCAAGCTTGTCAGCCGCACTAATGACCCGAACGATAACGGCTTCGATATCAATTCAATATTCGGTTCATTAACTGGCGGGAAGTCTGACCAGTTCAATCTTGGCGGATTACTCGGCGGTTCGCAAAATAAGGGTCAGCAGGAACAATCACCTGACCTAAGCAGTATATTTAATATTCTCTCAGGAAAATAAATTTAATACTAAAACTAAACTATATCTTTAATGAAATTTCTATCAACACTATTGTTTTCAGCCTTATTCATTGCCGTGATTTTCACTTCATGCGGGAAAAAGGAAGATGTAAAGACCACGGATAGTACAAAAAAGGATTCCACATCACAAACCAAACAGGATCCCAACAACAAACTAAGCACAGGCTCTGATTCATCGCAGAAGAACACTTCCGCGGATATCAAAAATGTTTCTTATGAGCCGGGCAAGCTGCCCGCATCTGTAAAATATGATGGTAAGATCGTTGGGGGCGCGCGCTGGGAAGATAAGAATGGGGTGAATGTTGTAATTATCACCGAGACTGAAGAAAAAACCACAGGCGATAACCGCTCTAAAGAGCTATTTGGCTACCAATTCATTCTTGATGGTGAAAATGCAAAACAGGTGTGGAAGATAAATGATTTTATTAAGGATTGCCCGGTTGATATTATGCTGAGCCTGATACCTAAATCACTAACCGTGACAGATATAAACAGGAATGGAATCGGCGAAAGCACATTCCTGTACCGTATGTCATGCAAAGGCGATGTATCACCTGATGATATGAAGCTCATTATGCACGAAGGCGAAGCGAAGTATCCGATTAGAGGCTCTATGATACAGATTATGGAAGGCAAGAAATACGGCGGCGAAATGAAGGTTGACGCAGCTTTTGATAAAGCGCCAAGCGGATTCTTTGCATATGCGCAGGAACAATGGAAGAAGTTTGAAACCGAAAAAATCGGCGAGTAAAAAAACTTAGCAGAAAAACCAAAGGGGCGTTAAGCCCCTTTTTTATTGAAAAAAAACTTCCCCTGCAGCTAATTTAAACAATAATAATCATGCAGTGAGTTTTGCTGCAATGCAAGCAAAGTGCGGAGGTTAATATGATTTGTCATGGTACTGTTCAGCGCTTCTCCGCTGCCGCGTATTACAAGATCATACTTTTCGTTATCATTTAAGCCTATCGAGTTTGTTATAAGGTAAAATCCGGGCTTAGGCAGCTTATCCATATCAAGCTTAAGCACAAGTTTATTATACTTATTAAAAGCATTCAGCAAAGATGAGCTTACATGTACGGTATCACGTCCAAGCAGCTCCAGGCTGCCGAATGGGTATTCCCTTTGTTCATGTTCATCGTTGTATTCCAGTGTATCAAATATATCCACACCTTTTACGGCTACATCAATTTCACCATTCGGATACCGGGCAAGCACTTTATCCAGCCTCACATAAGATCCCATCGTTGTGATATTACCCTTTTGTATAAATGGAATGCCGAATTTGTTATCAAACTTTTCCAGGTCTTCAAAAAGATTTTTGTACTTCTTTTCGAAAATATGGAGAAACCTGGTTTCACCCGGCAATACAATTATTCCCAACGGGAAAAGCGGTATGTTCTCTACTATAGTATGCTCTTTATTTTCATTCACTCTACTTTTGCAGTTCTAATTTTATAACAACATTTTATTAAATTATTTCATATTTTAAAAGGAAATAATACTCTAAAAGGTTTCCAACTACTGCTCATCATGTTAAAAAATATATTCATCATACTGGCTCTATTAAATGTTATTACAACTGCTTATACTGCTGGCGATATAACCGGAAAATTAACCGTTGATGGCATTGAACGGGAGTATATACTGCACCTGCCTGCTGATTACGGTACCGCGAAACTGCCGCTGGTTATGGTGTTTCACGGCGGGGGCGGAACGGCGGAGCAAGTAAAAGAGCACACTAAATTTAACAAGCTTGCCGATAATGAAGATTTTATCGTAGTCTATCCCAACGCGGTTGATAAGAACTGGAATGATGGCAGAATTGGCGAAAAGCTGCCAACCGATATCGATGATGTTAAGTTCATTTCAACTATGCTTGATACACTTATTGCCAATTATAATATCAACAGCGGCCGGGTTTTTGCAACTGGTATATCCAACGGCGGATTCTTTTCATTTTACCTCGCACTTAAGCTTTCGGAAAGGATTCTCGCAATCGCACCCGTTGCGGCTAATCTGCCCGAAAATCTTAAAGATACATACAAAACTTCCTTACCGGTATCGCTTCTTCTTATCAACGGCACCAAAGATCCGCTCGTAAAATATGAAGGCGGCCCTGTTGGATTCAAAGATGATGAAACCGGAAGAGGCACCAGCCTTTCAACAAGCTGGACGATCAGTATCTGGACTAAAAATAACGATTGCCAGCAAAGCTCGAAGATCGAAGAAATTGATGATACCGAAGATGATGGTTGCAAGGCCGAGAAGACAACCTACTACCGCTGCAAAGATGGCACTGAAGTGATCTTAGTTAAGATAACCGGCGGCGGGCACACATGGCCGGGCGCTTCTCAATATCTGCCAAAGATCATTGTTGGAAACGTATGCAAAGATTTTAAAGCAACTGAAATGATCTGGCTTTTTTTCAGGTCACGGCAGGCGAGGTAGAGTGTATTGACCAAAAGCGATTTTATATCATCCATAAATGATCAGTCACCGCAGGCAGGGCTTGATCCGCTCCTAAAATCACTTTGGTACGATGCTAAAGGAGACTGGCACCGTGCGCATGAGATCATACAGGATATCACCGGTAAAGCAGCATCGTGGATACATGCCTATCTCCACAGGAAAGAAGGCGACCTCATCAACGCAAAGTATTGGTACATGAAGGCGCAAAAAGACATGCCTGAAATTGAATTTGATCTTGAAGCGGAATGGAACAATATCCTCGACTCGCTGGAGGAATTACTGTGAATACCCGGCCTTTCATAAGAGAGATCAAAGAAACAGATTATCCATCTGTGAAACGGATATATGAGGACGGGATTGCTTCGGGCAATGCCACATTTGAAAAAACCGCACCCGGCTGGGAAGAATGGAATTCCCGGAAATTGCCGTACTGCAGACTTGCAGCGATCGACGGCGATGAAGTTGCGGGATGGGCTGCGCTTTCTGAAACATCTGACAGGAAAGTATACAAAGGGATTTGTGAAGTCAGCATTTATGTTTCACCAGCCTTATCAGGCAAAGGTATCGGGAAATTATTAATGAATGCATTGATAGAGGGAAGCGAAAAAAACGGGGTATGGACTTTATACGCATCCATTTTTCCCGAAAACTCTGCAAGTATAAAGTTACATCTCAATTGCGGATTTCGTGAAATAGGCCGTATGGAAAAACCCGGCTGTATGAATGGTGTGTGGAGGGATACAGTTTTGTTTGAAAGAAGAAGTAAAATAGTTGGCGTTTAAAACATACAATAGGCTCAAGCCCTTGTGTTAATGGGCTATACTTATAAGTCTGAATTATTCTCAGATGAATATATGTTTAATAATCATATATCTCCAAAACCATACCTTGAAACGATTCGTATATTATTACGGTTAGATAAATATATATGAAAGGCTGTATAATGTTTAAAATTAATGCATTATTTTTGGGAATTCTGTTAATTGCAGCAGTTACTATGACTGCCTCAGGATGTTCCAGATTCGGAACTCCCTCAAAAACCTCTTTAAATTCTGACGAAAACAAAACAATGAACGATACAACAACAAAAGGATCCAAGCTTGAAACCGCAGTATTCGCCGGCGGTTGTTTTTGGTGCATAGAAACGTTATTCCAGGACCTAAAAGGTGTGGAAAAAGTTGAATCCGGTTATTCCGGCGGAACGGTAAAGAACCCTACTTATAAAGAAGTCTGCACAGGAAGCACCGGCCATGCCGAAGTGATCAAAATAACTTTCGATCCGGCTGTAATTACGTACGAGCAATTGTTAACGGTATTTTTCCACGTGCATGACCCAACCACTTTAAACAGGCAGGGAGCCGATGCGGGTACGCAGTACCGCTCCGCCATTTTTTATGCCGATGATACACAGAAGGCTTCGGCGGAAAAAGTAATTTCCGATGTTACCGCACAGAAACTTTGGGATGACCCGATCGTAACAGAGGTATCAAAGCTTGGTGATTATTATAAAGCCGAAGACTATCACCAGGATTATTACAATAATAATCCGAACCAGGGCTACTGCTCTGTGGTAATTGCCCCGAAGGTGAAAAAATTCTACAAGGAGTTCCAGCAGTTTTTGAAAGATAATATCCAAAAGCCTTAATATATCTCAATTGTTGTGAAACTTTGCAGAATGATATACATTGAATTGATAATCATTTTCTCTTAATTTCAATTATGGAAGTAACCCAATTAACTCTAAAATTGATAATCCTTTTGGTACCAGGTGGTATCTTAAGCCTGATTATAGAAACATTAACTATACATCATAAAAGCTGGAGTCCGTTTCGGTTTATTTCTTATTCCATATTATCTGGCTCTATTTGCTATCTAATCTTGCAACTTATTTGGAATTGTTTGGAATGGGGATTGTTAGAAACTTGGGGTAATATATCAACTGATAGCAATATACCTTTCAAGGAAGTTGCTTGGGCAAGCCTTATAGGAATCCTTGCGGGAATAGTAATCTCGGGAATTATTCAACATAAATTATTGTTTAAATTAGCACAAAAACTAAAGATATCTTCAAAATATGGAGATGATAGTCTATATCTACATTTCTTAAATTCAAAGGAAATTGATGAAATCTATGTTAGGGACCTAAAAAACAAACTGACATATCACGGAATAATTGAATCATATTCGGAACAAGAGAAAGAAAAAGAAATAGTATTAAGAAATGTTACAGTATATCGTTATGATGACTCAACAAAACTATATGATGTACCTCGATTATATTTGAATTTTAATCAGGAAGAGATAAAAATTGAATCTATAATAAAAAAAGAAAAGAAATAGAATATGAATACAATCAATAGTCTGGACGAGATAATTAAGATCGATTCTGCGCCTTTAACTGAAGGAATTGAGAAAAGTCTTACTAAGAACTCGTTAAAAATGGTGAAAGAGGGGGTTCCACCTCCCCCACCTCAACCAATTCAAACCCAAAGCAGTACTGCAAACAACGAGACCTTAAAGAAATAATTACTTTGTAATATTAATGTAATTTTTTCTAACAAATAATACTACAGTTACAAAAACTAGTTTTTATGATTGTCTATAACAAAGGCGACAACTGAAGTCGTCTTTGTTAATGCTTGTTAACTCTTTTTCCCTTATTTTTGAGAAAACTAACATAAAAATCAATGAGCTGGATATATCTCGTAATAGCGGGCGTATTTGAAATATGCTTCGCGCTCTCACTGAAATATTCCGAAAGTTTCACCAGGCTTTGGCCATCAATAGCATTCATAGTGTTTACAGTGCTGAGCTATTATTTCCTCGATAAGGCACTTGGAACAATACCGCTTGGTACAGCGTATGCAATATGGACGGGCATCGGCGCATGCGGCATTGCTTTGATCGGCATTATATTCCTGAAAGAACCCGCGGATTTCTGGCGCATTTTCTTTATTTTTACGCTCATTGGTTCAATTGTAGGTCTTAAGTTCGCATCTAATTCATAACATGATAAAAATCGCATTATTTGTATTGATCCTGTTTGGCTCAATTTTTCCCGCACTATCACAGGATATAAATCTATATCAACCAAAGCTGAAGCTGAAAGAAAACCATCTTCTTCAGGAGCCGGGTCAAACAAATTCGCACATCGGATACTTATCCCAGCCTCACGGCATGCCGTACTATAATAAGTCGGGACTCCCAACAGGCACCGCCGTTGCGGGAATTATATTCCTGCTTGTTAATCCGATCCTGGTATTCGAAGATAAAAAAATATTCTGGGGGCTCACAAAAGAACTTTCAAAGAGTATCTATCCTTATGGCAGGCTCTCGTTTGAATATTCGTTCCTCTTCCGTACCTTTAACAAAAATCATTTTCGTTTTGCGTATAATTATGATCTCATTTACCAGCAGGGAAGCAGCTGGCTAATGTTCGTCATCTCCCTTGGCGCAGGTTACTTTACCGATACCGAAAACAAAGGCGCTTTTGCCCAGACTTCCATGGGGTTTTTCATTCCAACTCCGGTTTTTTTAATACATCCCTATCTGAAATACCGGTTTACGAAAATTTCTAAAGAAAATAAATCAGATATACATGATTTATCCCTTGGTGCAGGTTTCGTATTCTAAAAAAACCTGCCCGCCTGCTGCATTCTACCCAAAAACATATCACTAAAAATTTCCGTGAGTTTCCTGTAATAAGCTACCTTTATATTCAACAATTTTTCATATATTTACAAAAATAATTTAACTAAAGTGTATGGAACCACCAGTATCTTATCCGCAATCAGATAGTTACCAGGGAAGAAAAGTTTACGGAAAAAAATCCGGCTGTGCCAAATTCAGCTGTGTTGGAGTAATTGGCGCGATTGTTATACTTGTTATAATCGTTATTGCCGCATACTATTTTGCGATCCCTGCGCTGATGCCAAACAGCTTAAGCGGCACATTTCTTAACATGGTTATCGTGCCGACAAAAGACGGCAAAGAAAAAATGTGGATCCTTACAGACGGTTCATTCAATTTTATACAGACTACTAAATCACCGGGCAGAACTTCAACCGGCAGGGAATGTTATTTCTGCAAAACATGGACCTATATAGTTGACCCGGCAGATCAGAATGTTATCAAGAAAACAAAAACACCTTATGAAGATATCATTACACAGATTGATATGATCTATACTGACGGCAAAGTATGGATAATAACACACGAATACGGTGAAAACGAACCGCTGGTGGAAACTTTCGACCCTGAAACAGGCGAAAAAGATATGGATACCAAAAAGTTCATTTCCAGTTTCCCCGAGCTATCAGGCGGACTTGCCGGGGTACACTATTCAAAAGATGATAACTACCTGAGAGTGAATACCAAAGATGGCAGAGAACGCATTTACAATTTTGAAGACGGCAAGCTGTATAAGGATTTTTCAGAGCTTAACAAAATACGCGATAAAGATTCAACACAGGTCTCAATTCCACTGCTGGTTCCCGAAGATAACTCATCATCGCCAAGGAAGAAGTTAGTTATTGCATCCGGGCCGAGATCAAGCATTGATGATAAAAAGTCGAGCATAGAGCATCTTTCAAGAGATAAAGAAGACCTCGAAAAGAATTATAAGATCAGGATCAACGATTCCCCGGAGAAAATATATCTTGAAGGCATAATGTACTATTCTGATAATGACTGCGCTATCATTATATACCTTGATAAACTTGGCAGGGTGAGCGATAGAATAATGACATGTATTGACCTTAAGACCGGCAAAGAGATGTGGACCGTAAACCCCGACCAAATGTTTGACGAGATGAAAATTGACGAAGAGGACGATACTTTTTCAAGTCTGTTCTTTACAAAGGCGAACATAGACGTGAAACGCTCCGGCGGGCTGGTGGTTTTGCAGCTTAAAGGTGAAGGCATTATGGGATTTGATTACAAAACCGGGAAAAAACTGTTTGAAATGGATATTTAATTCTAAAAAAGCGAAATGATCAAAAAAATATTAAAAATAATTCTGCTGGTATTGATTGTTGGTCTTATTGCGGTACAGTTCTTCAACCGACCGGATAAATCCACAACAACAGAAGTCACCCCTGCCCACATTACAAAGGTTATGACCGTGCCCGCGAATGTTGAAAGCATCCTGAAACGCTCATGTTTTGACTGCCACAGTAATCATACAACCTGGCCGTGGTACAGCAGCCTTGCGCCGGTATCATGGCTTGTTGCCGATGATGTGGAGCATGGCAGAAAAAAAATGAACTTCAGCGAGTGGACAAAACTCTCTGAAGCGAAGCGCGAAGCAAGGCTTAACGAGATCTGCGAAGAGATCAAGGCTGATGAAATGCCAATGCCCAATTATTTGCTTCTGCACTCAGAGGCAAAACTTTCACAGGCTGATAAGGATATATTGTGTAATTGGGTAGAAACAGAGCTGAAAAAGCTTGAAGATAAGGCAGAATAAGCGCTATTCCGCTTTTTTTGCCGGAATTACCTCATTTTTATGCCTCAAAGGGAACAAATCAATCTCAGGGCTGTTTAATCAAAACAATCTGTTTTTCATTGATTTTACTTTTTTGCTTCGTTAGTTTGGGTTTTCCGAAACATTAATATTAGATTTTTTGCCAGAAGCAGCAATAAATACACCGAAGGAAAAAGTTAAGCTTGAATTCGTTTTCTGCCACAGGAAACCCGAGCGTTCTTTTTTTTATAAGGGCAAGCAGTTTCCTGTTTGTGCGCGCTGTACCGGATTTTATGCCGGGTATTTCGCGCTTCCCATATTCACTTTTTCCATCTGGGATCCAAGCTGGCTCTGGATAATCCTCCTTATGGTGCCCGCACTTATTGATGGTTTAACACAGGCATTCATGCACCGCGAAAGCAATAACTGGCTCAGACTTTTTACCGGTGTCCTTGCAGGGGCAAGCTGTATGGCTCTTGCAGCAATTATAGGTAAAGGTATTGGCTACTTCATATTGAGTTTTACTTAGTTTCGGCAGTACAAATTAAAGAAAAAACCAAAGCAGCATCATTTGTAAACTAAAGGAGGAAACAAACAATGGAACCAACAACACCACCTTCTGCACCGGTCAATGGCGGTCAGGAAGATCTTAGCATGATACTTAAGATCGTGTCGTTTTGTATACCGCTGGTAGGCGCTATTCTGTGGTTTATCAATAAAGATAAGAACCCAAAAGCAGCTAAATCAGCATGCACATTCGCCCTTGTTGGCGTTGCAGTAGGTATAGTTATCAATGTAATTGTAACAGTTTTAGGCAACTAAACCTGTACTGTTTTTAAGATGCGGGGCATTACCCGCTATCTTTAAACCCGGCAATATTTTGTTGCCGGGTTTTTTATTTTACAATCGCAACATGTTCGATCTAAACCCCTCTCCTAAAAGGAGAGGGGAGGAAAACGAAACCTTTGAGTTTGTACTTAGTGGTTTTATTTAAAGGCATATTTTTCTATTTTGCTTTCACAGTAATACCCGTGTTGTTATTTTCACCGGGAAATTCTGCCTCCATTTGTTCACGCACAAATTAAACATACGGAATTGAGAGTAATAACCAGGGAAACTATTGCCAACAGGCCCATCGAAGAAGTATTCGAATTCTTTTCCGATGCGGGTAACCTTGAGCTTATCACCCCGCCCGAGCTGAAGTTCCGCATTATTACTCCCCTGCCCTTAAAAATGGGGAAGGGCACATTGATAGATTACCGGATAATGCTGAACGGCATCCCCTTCAATTGGAAAACTGAAATTACCGAATGGGAACCGCCATACAGATTTGTTGATACACAGATCAAAGGTCCCTACCGCGTATGGATACATGAACATACATTTTTAGCTTCAGGTAATAATACAATAGTACGCGATAAAGTTAGTTACCTTTCGCCGGGACTTTTTATAGAACCGCTTATAAGCACACTATTCGTACGGAAAAAACTTGAGCGCATTTTTGATTACCGCGGAGAACAAATTTTCAGGATCTTTAATTCAGATAACTCTTCCCGCGAAACAACTGCTTCCGATAAACAGATCAACTAAGCCGAATTATGAAAGACGAAGAATTAGAATTGCTCAAATATCCCATTGGCAGATACACCGGGAAAGAACCCGTAACGGAACAGGATATCAGGTGGTACATTAACACCATCGAATTGTTTCCGGCAAAGCTTAAGCATGCTGTGACAGGATTAAGCGAAGATGAACTGGATACCCCGTACCGCGAGGGTGGTTGGACTATCCGCCAGGTGGTACACCATACGGCTGATAGCCATATGAACAGCTACCTCCGCTTCAAGCTTGCGCTTACCGAAGACGTACCGGCTATTCGCCCGTATTTTGAAGATCGCTGGGCCGAGCTTCCCGAAGCTAAAACGGGTGCAATCGAGCTCTCGCTGCCTATCCTGGAAGCGCTGCATAAACGGTGGGCGGCGATGCTGAAAAATTTAACACCTGCTGAGCTTAAGAGAAAGCTTTATCACCCTGAAAGCAAAATGGAAATGACGGTTGAATATCTTATGGGACTTTACGCATGGCACTCAGAGCACCACTTGGCTCACATAGTAAATCTTAAAAAACGAATGGGCTGGCAGACTTGAAGAAAAAAGCAGGATATATTCTTCTGGCAGCTTCATTTCTGCTGTATGCTATTGTGGCGGCAATTCCTTTTCTCGGTTTTCCGGGCGGAACTGCGGCAATTATAATAACTATTCTCATTGTCACAGCGGAGCTTTCTTTTTTGGCAAGTGTATATTTACTTGGGCGCGAGCTTGTTAAAAAGTACCGTTCATATCTGAATCCGGTAAACTGGTTCAGAAAAAAAGATGAAGTTAATGAACCGGACCCGGCAGAACATACACCGCCCGAAGAAATAGAAGAAAGTGAACGAAAAAATACTAATTGATGTAGTTGGCTGGACCGGTTCTGTTTGCGTGCTTGCTGCGTATGGGTTGCTGAGCCTGCATAAATTAACGGCACACTCAAGGCTTTACCAGGTATTAAATATCATCGGCAGCATATGTTTGATATTGAATACCGTTTTCTACAGCGCATATCCTTCAACATTTGTAAATATTGTTTGGCTCATAATTGCTATATTTGCACTGATAAATATATACCGCTCAACACGTAATGTCAAAAACTGAAATACCCTCAAAAGAAAAACTTCTTGCAATTTCCGTGAGTATTAAACCATATATTCACCATACCCCTGTATTGCACTCGGCATCACTGGATAAACTCTCGGGCAGCAGGCTGCTTTTTAAATGCGAAAACTTCCAGAAGACGGGCTCATTCAAAATACGCGGGGCTATGAATGCGGTGCTTTCGCTCACTCCGGAAGAACGTAAAAAGGGTATCATTACTCACTCATCCGGTAATTTCGCACAGGCAGCGGCTTACGCTGCGGGATGTTTGGGCGTAAAGGCAAAAATTGTAATGCCGCAGAATGTTGTGCCTGCAAAACGTGATGCAGTGCTTGGCTACGGCGCTGAAATAATCTATTCGGGTGATCTGCCGGGCGACCGCGAAGAAAAATGCCATGCTGAACAAAAAATTTCAGGTGCGGCATTTATACATCCTTCAAATGATATTAATGTAATTACCGGCCACAGTTCCTGCGCAATTGAATTTATAAATGACAATGAACCTCTTGACGCAGTTTTTGTGCCTGTTGGCGGCGGCGGCCTCATAAGCGGGATAGCCTGCGGATTTGCCGCAATTTCACCTGATACAAAAGTTATCGGCGGCGAGCCTGCCGGTGCCGATGACGCTTACCAAAGTATTCAGGCGGGGTTTATCATCCCGCAAACATCACCGCAAACTATTGCCGATGGATTGCGTACATCGCTGGGTGATATTACCTTCCCTATCATTCGTGAACTTGTGAATGAAATTGTAACAGTATCAGAAGAAGAGATAATTTCAGCTATGCGTTTGATATGGCAGCGGATGAAAATTATTGTTGAGCCATCAAGCGCAGTTGCCTTTGCGGCATTTCTCAAAAGGACGGCCGATTTTAAAAACAAAAGTGTGGGGATCATTCTTTCAGGCGGCAATGTTAATATTGATGATCTGCCATTTTAATAACCTAATCCCGAAAAGTTCATGAAGGCGTCTATAAAACTTGTAAAAACAAAAGATTTCATAAGCACAACTGCTTCGGGTGAGCTGAACCTTGAAGAGAGCAAAAATGTACTGAATAAGCTGGCAGCGCTGATGATGCCGGATGAACAGCACGATATTTTGATCGATATTCGAGATACAGTATCGGTGCTCACTCTATCAGATATTTATGAGCTTGTTTCTGAAGTTGGCAGGCACAGAAATTCATTCAGGAATAAAATTGCGATACTGCTGGCCGACCATCATGATTTTGATAAGGCCGCATTCCTTGAAATGTGCGCAGGCAACCGCGGCTTCAGCGTAAACACTTTTACCGAGTTTGAAGAAGCAATTAACTGGCTGATGTGTGAAGAATAAGCAATACAGCAAATAAAAATGAACAGGAACACATTTGATCTTTCTGAATTCCGCCATAGCATTCTGCTTTCGCTTTCTTCTGAAGATGTTTACGGCTTTATAGCATCTTCTCAAGGTATCTGCAGCTGGTTCATTGGAGAAGCGGAGTTTACCCAACCTGCAGGCAGGTTCCGCCTGCCGAATGAAAACGCATCTGCCGGCGATATATTCAGATGGAAATGGCTTGGAAAAAACCTCCAGATAGAAGGTGAGGTTTTATATTCAGTTGAAGGCGAAGTGTTCGAGTTTACATTCGGTAAGAGTTTTATTGTTTCAGTTACGCTTAAGGAGCAAAACGGCAGAACGCTGTTCACCCTGCATCAAAGCTACCGTGATGGAGTCCAAAAGGATGATTTTGCTCATATAAACTGCTGCGTATGCTGGGTCTTCTTTATGACAAACCTGAAATCTGTTGCAGAACATGGAATTGACCTGAGAGAAACTCTTGCTGATGATGATTCACTTGTTAACCGGTAACATACTTTCTGAGCATAAATGTTAGTATGAAAAAGGCAGGGAGACCTCTCTCCCTGCCCTTCAACTAACCCCCTAAGTGTAAAGGAAAATCTAAGCGGGGTTTTGCTAACATATTGATGCTAATACAGCTTCACTGAAAATTTCTCTACCTGGTTCTTTACAGCAGGTACAGTCCTGAGGTATTCATAAATTGCTCCAAGGTCTTCTTCGGTCAATCCTGCATATATTGTCCACGGCATGATGGTCTGGAAATCGCCGGGTTTATATGGTGTATTGCTGTAAGCAGGATCGCTGCACTGTTTGAATCTATTTATGAACTGCTCTTTTGTCCACAATCCCAGCCCGGTTTCGTTATCGGGTGTAAGGTTCGCTGTTCTTACCACAGTATTTCCCGGCAGATTCACTTCAATACCGCCGGCAAATTCCTTCCCTGGAATCGGCACACCGTCTTTTGAAGGTGTATGGCAATCCGAGCATGATGCGCCTTTTACAAGATACTCTCCGTAAGCTAGAATATTGGATTTATCAGGCTTTGTTGTGAATGATTTTTCTGTTGGAATAGTTTTCATAATCATGCTCATCGGAAATTTAACCTCATCCTTCGGCACGTCATTTTTGATCGAAGGCAGCGTCCTGATATATGCTATAACTGAATAAATATCTTCCCTGTCCATTTTTCCGTAAACAAGGTAAGGCATTATCGGGAAGAGCGCCGAACCATCTTTGCTGATACCTTCAGTTATAGCCCGCAGAAGTTCTCCGTCTGTCCAGTTGCCAACACCGTAAGGTGTAATATTCCTTGCGTAGAATGTTCCGGGAAGTCCGAGCTCTTCATCGAATTTATCGCCGCCCATTCCTTCGGTGCCCGGCTTAATCGGTCCCGAGAGTTTTGTGAAATCCCTGCTTGAATGGCAGTCAATACATCCCGCCGCATGATTAAAGATGTATTTGCCGCGTTCAAGCCTTGCGGGTGTATCTTCAATCTTAATATCTTCCGCAGTGATCTCCTTCGGAAACTGCTGGCTGAAGTACACATATCCCGAAACCGCGAGAACCGAAACCAGTCCAAGAAATATGAGTAATATTTTTTTGAATTTTTTCATTTCTATGTTTGTACTTTTTTTTAGTTAGTTGGATGAATTTATTTTAAAAAACAACAGGTGTTCTATTTTACTAATATCATTTTTTTAGTGTCACTGAATCTAATGCCATCGTTGCCTGTTACATCAAGTCTGTAGAAGTAAACACCTGATGATAATTCCGAACCGTTGAAGCTTAGTTCATAGCTGCCTGCATTCATTTTTTCGTTTGCTATGATTTTTACTTCCCTGCCTGTGATATCGAATACCACAAGCTTTACATTTGCATCAGCGGGTATTGAAAATTTCACAACTGTAGCCGGATTGAACGGATTCGGGAAATTCTGTTCAAGGCTGAATCCGCCCGGTATCCCGTTGTTGTTTCCGCTGCCTGTAGATGTTAAATCAGGGGTATATTTCAGCATATTGCCTTCTTCACCAAAAACCATTACCCTTGATGGAGATACTATGCTTAGTGTTCTCAGAATATTGCCTGATTTTGACTGATCTTTTAACCATGTATCGCCCGCTTTATGCGATATGAACAACTCGCCGCCTGAACCTACAGCATACGCTGTGTTTGCGCTCAGGAATCTTACGTCGTTGATAGTGTACTGTGTTAATCCGGTTACAGAAGTCCAGTTTGCGCCGAGGTTGGTTGATTTCAATATCCTGCCGAGTATTCCTGAAACAAGTATCACTCCGTTTGCATTAACAGCGATCTTGGTAAGGCTTAATGATGTTCCGCTTGAAAGTGAATCCCATGAATTGCCCGCATTAGTGGTCCTTAAAAGCAAACCGTTTGCGCCGCAAACGAATCCGGTATTCTGATCAACAAAATTTATCCCGTACAGGTAAACATTTGAGCTGAGTGTTGTGAGAGTCCAGTTATTGCCGCCGTTGGTGGTACGGTATATTTTGCCCGGGTCACCGGCTGCATAGCCGTTTGAGGTTGATGTAAAATGTATCGTCCAGCCGTACATACCTGCTGCTATCTGGCTGCCCTGCCAGTTAACGCCGCCATTTGTAGTCTTCATAAAATAACCGCTGCCGAATATTCCATAGCCGAACTGGCTGTTTAAAAATTTGATCTCATACATGTATGAACTTACCGGACTTGGTATTTCCGACCAGTTATCTCCGCCGTTTGTAGTTTTAAGGATTTTGTTTCCAAATGCACCTATGAAACCTGTATTCGCGTCAGCAAACGCGCTTGAGTAGATAGTACCTGTTGGAGAAGTTACCTTTGCAACCCAGTTAGCGCCCGCATTGGTAGATGTATAAACCTTTCCTCCATCGCCTACTGCGATGAAGCTGTTTGTGAAATTGTTATGAATTCCTCTAAATGGTGTGAGGCCAAAATAAGATGCTGTCCAGTTTACGCCGCCGTTGCTGGTTGTCCATATAGCGCCCTGTTCGCCAGTTATAGCACCAAAATTACCGACAAAAGATACATCATAGAGGCCTGATGAGGTAATGGAAATGCTTGATTCAAATGATGCACCGAAATTTGTACTCTTCAGAATTCTGCCCTGTGTGCCAACTACGTACCCGGTTCCAAGTGTATTGAAATACATTCTGAATAATGATGAGGTTGTTCCTGTTGAAATGGTATCCCATGTAACGCCTCCATTTGTTGTTCTTGCGAAAAAGCCCTGGTCGCCGGTAATAAATCCGGTTGTTTTATTCGCAAAGTGAACTGCATTAAAATTCCTGTTGTACGGAACAGTGATCAAATGCCAGCTTGAACCCTGGTTTGTAGTGCGTACGATCTTTCCGAAAGAACCCACAGCAAAGCCGGTATCGCGTGAAGGGAAAAATATTCCTCTCAGCGGTGTAGTAACGGGTGTTTGTGTTATTGCCCAGTTATTGCCAAGATTCCATGTGTTTATTACCGTGCCGCTATCGCCGCAGGCAAAAACATCGTTCACCCATGAATATGTTACATCAAACATGAATTTTTTTGTTGGGGTGTTCAGAACCTGCCATGTGGTACCCATATCAGTTGTTTTCATTACAGTACCAAGCATACCAACAGCGAAGCCTTCGGTATTGGAGTTCATTACCACTGACTGCAGGTTGTTGCCCTGCGGCCTGGGGTTTACCCATTCCCATGTTTGTGAATAAACCGCCTGAGAAACAGCTGCTGTTACTGCCAGCAGCAGGATGATGATAGATAAATTAATCCTTTTCATTTTAATTTTACTTTTAGGTTTTTATAGTTAGTTGATTTTCATTTTTGTGTTTTCCCATCCTCCTCCCCGCCGTTTAGGCGGGGAGGATTCCGGAAATAAATTACCTGGAGGAGTAATTTTTTATAGCCTTAAGATCAGCTGTTTCCTTATAGTTTTTATATACAAGGTAAAGCTCGCTTACTACTAGTGTTGCTATTATTGCTGTGATCGCGAATATTGTTAACATTTTGGTTTCTTCTTTCTGTTTATTTTATTATTGTTCTCTTTTTTTTTGCTTGTTCCTTTGTTTGTTCTTTTGCTGCTCTTCAGTTTTGCGCCCGTGGATTTTTTCCCAGGTGTGCCTTTTAGTATATCTTTATTTCCACGTTTTGCCTTTCGGGGCTTAAGGTGTACTTCGGCATCACGAAATGGTAGTATTCTGTTTCCTGTTTCGCCGCTTCTTCCATTGAAGGCCTCCCTTCCGCTATCAGCCACTGCATCCCCAATATGGTGAGCAGCAGTATTACGAAAAAAAGCTGCAGCAGGCGTCTTAGTATTTTGTAATGCATTTTCGAAATATCCTTTCACTTAATTCTCTAATGAAGCAAAGATAGATTTAAATGGTCGGCCGGAAAAATTGAATTTTGCCATAAATTAAATGCCGAAGGGTACTATTGAGGCTTTTAAATTGCAAAAAACCTATAAAATCGCTATTTTTCATCATATTTTTTTAAAAAAAGTAATCCATAAATTTAGAACCCGCAGTTAAAGTACCCTCTTTACTCAGCAGGTTCAACCAAAAAGAAGGAAACATGGCAGAAGATAAAATCAAGCAGGCTACAGAGAACATGATCAAAAACCTGGAGGAAAAAACAGGTAAATCTATCAAAGAATGGGAAAAAATTGCGGTTTCAAGCGGATTGACAAAGCACAGCGAACTGATCGCTATGCTTAAGGCAAAACATGGCCTAACGCATGGTTACGCAAACCTTGTTGCGCATAAAGCTAATAAATCAGATTCAGGCTCCGCTTCCAGTGATGATGATTTGGTGAAATCGCAATACAAGGGCAAAGAAGATCTGATGAAATTCTATGAAAAAGTTGTAAGCGGTTTGAAAGCCCTGGGTAACGATGTAGAATTTTCACCAAAGAAAGCGTATGTAAGCATAAGAAGGAAAAAACAATTTGCAATTGTTCAGCCTACTACAAAAACCAGGCTTGATATCGGATTGAACCTTAAGGATACAGCTCCCAAAGGCATACTTGAAGCAGCCGGCAGTTTTAATGCTATGTGTACACACAGAGTGAAAATAGAAAGTTCAGGTGATATCAGCAATGAGCTCTTCGCCTGGCTAAAAAAAGCTTATGAGCAGGCAGGATAAATTTCAAGATGAAAACCACAAGCGATGACCTGTTCCGGCTGATAAAATCCCTCAATAAATCTGAGAAGGGATACTTCAAAAAGTTCGCCGCCAAAAACGCATCGGGCAGCCGGCAGAACTACCTGGTACTATTTGATGCGGTGGACTCGATGGAAGTGTATGATGAGGAAAAGCTGAAGAAAAAACTGAAGAACGAAAGCTTTACAAAGCAGCTTCCGGTGTACAAGGTTTACCTGTTTAACCATATCCTGAAAGCACTGCACCTTTACGGCGCGCAGGATAAAGCCGAAGAAAAGCTCACCGAGCTTATAATAAATATCAAGATACTTTCGGACCGAGCGCTTTATAAAGAAGCGTGGAAACTCATCCGGAAAACAAAAGAGATGGCTTACAAATATGATAAGCTGAAATATATACTCGAAGTGCTTTCTCTCGAGCGCGGACTGCTGTTTGCAAATCCCGATAAAAATATATTCCCGAAAAGGAAAGAAATATTCAGGGAACAAAGTGAATTCATACTTAAGCTCAACGAATTTTACGAATACAGCTGGCTTGTTGACTGGATGACCATACTTGTTGATCACCAGGCGGATTTCAAACACAGCCAGAAAAATGCCGAAATGGAAAAGATACTTTCACATCCCCTGCTTACGAATGAAAAATCACCCACATTTTATACGGCACGCCTGTACTTCTACCACACATACTCGCTATACCATGCAGCAAAAAGGAACACTGACAAAATATATGAATATCTCAAGAAGGAGATCAACCTTGCAGAAAAATTTCCGCATTTCATAGATGAGAAGCCGCAGAACTATGCGTTCGGATTGATAAATTTTCTATTGTGCTCCAGCCACGCGAAAAAACGCAATGATGTAAGGGAAACTATCGTCAAGCTTGGCAATCTCCGCAGGAGGCTGAAAACCAAGATCAGCCAGCAGGAAGAGATCAATATTTTCTTCTATGCCGATAATATTGAAATGCTCATTTATGAACAGAACTGTGACCTGAAGCGCGGCCGGATCAAAGCCAGGGCGATCGAAAAAAGCCTGAAGAAGTACTACGATAAGGTTCCGCTGCAAAGACGGATCATTCTGCATACAGACCTGGCATATTTCTACCTTCTTGATGAAAATTTGGAACAGGCACTGCATTATATAAACATTGTGCTTGATGAAGCTAATCCTTCGTTCCGCAGCGATATTTATGAATTTGCGCGTGTGTTCCAGCTGATAGTACACTTTGAGCTGGGGAATTATGACCTGCTGGAGTACCTTATTGCAGGAACATATAAATTCTTCAAAGAAAAGAAAAAGCTGCTGAAGCCTGAATCAATTGTTCTGGATTTTTTCAAGGGCGCGGTGAAAGCAGCAGATGATGAACTGCCCGAGCTGTATGAAGAACTGAAATATAAGCTGAAAAAGGAAGAGAAGAATTTCCACGAACAAAGTTTCCTGGTTTATTTCGATTTTATCTCATGGGCAGAAAGCAAAACGAAAAAAGTTTCGTTTATCGATATTTTAAAAAATAAGAAATCATAAAACATGAAAGTGATTAAGATAGTTTTACTGCTGTTTGCGGTTTTGATTCTCTTCAGCGGAGATACTGCATCACAGAGCAATAACGACAGCCTCAAAAATGATGTGCCTGAGTTCGAAATGAAACTCTACTATTTTGTTTTCCTAAATGCCGTTAAGGATAGGCCGGTTATTGATTCCGCTGCAGCTATGGAAATTCAGATAGGGCATATGGCTAACCTGGAAAGAATGTACCTTGAAGGTAAGTCAAAGCTCGCGGGCCCATTTATGGATGGCGGTGAAATGCGTGGTATCGTAATCCTTGATGTAGCCTCAGAAGAGGAAGCAAGAGAACAGATGAGCAGGGATCCTGCCATTATAAACGGAAGGCTGGAAGCTGTAATAAAGAAATGGTATGGACCGGCAGGGCTGATAGTTGAACCTAAGGCACGTAAATGATGATAATTCAGATCTTGTCGTAGTTTCTGATCACCATCGACGATAGAGCAGTGAATCCAAGCTTCCGGTAGAATTTTTCCAGATCTTTATCGCAGCATATGTCTATCATATAATGCTCTTGTAAGAGGCTTACCATTTTTTGCACTAACTCGCTGCCAATACCCCTGTTCCTGTATTCCGGAATTACTTCAAGAAGCGGTATGTATGCAGAAATGGTCTTGTCGGTTAGTGCATTTACAAAACCTACAACTATATCTTCATCCATTGCAACAATTACGTGATCGCTATTATTCAGGATCCGCATCCTCTTGTCCGGATCAGGTTTCCTGCTCCACCCATCGAAAAAAGGCTCAAGGTCTGTCGCCGTAATTCCCGCAACATCATATTTATAACTTATCATTTCAGTATATCCTTCCATGCATCTGATGAGTGCGTGAACTTAAAACTGAATCCCGCCTCAAGAAGCCTGCCGGGCAATGCTCTTCTGCCATCAAGCACTACCGCCGACATCTCGCCAAGTATAAGCTTAAGTATATATGCCGGTACAGGAAAAATTGCCGGCCTGCCAAGTATTTTCGCCGCACTTCTGCCAAACTCCCTGTTTGTTTCGGGATTAGGCGAAGAAGCATTAAACACGCCGTTGAGGTTTTTTTCTATTATATACAAATAAGCTGCCACAAGGTCATCAATGTGTATCCATGAAACATATTGTTTACCGCCGCCAAGCGTACCGCCAACAAACAGCTTAAACGGAAGCAGGAGTTTTTTTACCGCGTCTGAATCCCCTGCGATCACAAATCCTGTGCGCATTATTGCAGTCCGCACCCCAAGCCCCTGGGCCTTCAATGCTTCAGCTTCCCAGTCATGCGTAAGTTTACCGAGGAATGTATCAGCGGGCGGAGCATCTTCGTACATATCCGCACTGCCTGTATCACCGTAATAATCAACCCCTGAAGTGCTTACAAATACTTCAGGTTTCTGCGGCATCATTTCCATCAGGTGTATAAGTTTGCCTGTAATATCGATCCTTGAATCATAAAACATTTTTTTATTCGTTTCAGTCCACCTTTTTTCGCCGAGATTTGCGCCTGCAAGATTAATTACCGCAAAAATGTTTTCATCTTTCAGGCTCAGGTAATCATTCACACCAACGATCTTCTTTGCTCCCGGAAGCTTTTGTGACGCAGATGCAGGGTTGGTTGTTAGCGCAATATAGCTGTACCCTGCGCTTTGGAGTGCCTTAACTAAATGCCCGCCTATCAATCCCGTTGCACCTGTGATCAATACTGTTTTTGACATGTTCAATTTATTACCCCAAGATCTTTAAGTATCTTTTCCGTAATGATTCTTCTTGACTCCGCGAATTTTTTATTATCAAGTGCGCCCTCTACATTGGTTGCGAAAAAATAAACATTGCCTGCCTTTTCAACCCAACCAACCAACCAGCCAATATCTTTAGTATCACTTTGAGACCAGCCTGTCTTGCCTCTCATTATATAACCATTAGTATCAGCAAGAACTATAATGCTCTTAACAATATCCATCGTGCGTTTTGAAACAGGAAGCTCTTCCGTATATAATCTCTTCAGGAAATCTATTTGCTGCATCTGGGTAATTCTAAGCGCACCTGAAAGCCAGAATTGGTCAACTCCCCCGCCAATATCCATATTTCCGTAGTTTAGCTTCAGGTACATTTCCTTCATTTTATCTTCACCAACTCTCCTTGCCAGCTCCTGGAAATAAGGAACACCAGAAACACGCATTGCTTCCTTCAGGTCAAGATCTTTGTTCCATGCATCAACCCACCTTTTTTCGCCATCCCAGGGAATTATAAAATTTTCATCGGTTATAACACCCGTTTCAAGTCCGATAACTGCGTTTATTATCTTTGATGTTGATGCCGGACTGAACTCTTCATGACACCGTGCGGAATCATAATATACATACTTATCATTGTTCATATCATACATAACAAACGAGCCCTTAACACCATACTCGTCAAAATACTTTTTGAAATCCTGGCCAAACACCGCGGAGGCGGTTAACAGAATCAGAAGCAAATATTGTTTCATGTTGATTTAATTATGAGTTTTTAAGATAAAATAATTTCTGAATATTGCGGAAATGACTCAGATAGAGGAATACAAAAATAACCTGATAAGTTTTGATTTACAATCATTCCTGAAAAAATATGCAGGTAATTCGGCAATGCAGGTTAAAAAAGATTACCCCGAGCTGTGCAGGGTTTTATCTGCGCAGATTGCATTGTACCCGGGGGCGGCTGAAAAACTGCCGGAATTCACAAGCGCGTACTGCTACCTAACCCGCAAAAGTTTTGAGCAGTCCAGTTCTGAGGCAGTTGCAGCTTACAGGGCATCGCTACACAGTGGCGATACGGTAATAGACATGGCCGGGGGACTGGGAATCGATGATATCGCACTATCCAGGTCATTTAATAATGTGATTTCCATTGACCCGGATACCGAACTGAACACTCTTGCCGGAATAAATTTTTCACGGCTTAAGCTCAACAATATTCAGCGAATAACCGGCTTCGCGGAACAGTTTGTGGAATCCGAGCTTTCGGCAGACCTGATCTACATTGATGCCGACCGGCGTACTTCCCCTTCCGGCAAACGATCTGTTACTCTGCATGATTCATCTCCGGATATATTGAAGATCCTGAACCGCCTGTTTGAAATTTCGCCAATGGTTCTGCTTAAGCTTTCTCCACTAGTTGATATTACTTACTTGATTAAAACACTCAAATGGGTGAAAGAGATTCGCATAATTTCGCTTAGCGGAGAGACTAAAGAGATTACTGTATTGATGAAGCGAGGGCATACAACCGCTGCGCAAACAGTCGCTGTTGATATATCCCCCGCGGGTTATATACGGCAATTTCCCGCAGAAGAGCTTGTGCCCCCGCGGGTTGATTCCAATAGCGGCGGATCATTCCTGCTGGAGCCTGCTTCATGTATTATCAAAGCAGGACTTGTTAGCATGTACGCTGAGTTTCTCGGAGCTTCGCAGCCGGACAAAAAATGCGTATTGTTCTTTTCAACAAATGCGCCTTCAGATTTTATTGGCAGGGTGTTCACGATCCGCTCAGAAATGGAATTCAGCAAATCCGCTTTGAAAAAGTACCTTGCCCTCAATTCAATAACCAAAGCGAATGTTTCATGCCGCAATTTCCCGGTAAAACCTGAAGAGCTGAAAAAAACATTCGGTTTAAACGATGGCGGGGATGATTATTTCTTCTTTACAGTATTGAAAGGGGAAAAGAGATTCTTCCATTGCGTCAAAACGGGGCAATAAAAAAAGGGGTACAGCCTTTTACAGCCATACCCCACGGGATATTAGAGGAGAATCATGTTGAAGCACTCTTAGTATTTGATCCTCTTCCCTTCTCCGGCACTCAGGCCGGGGTTCACTCTTTCCGGATATTCAATAATCGCGAACCGATTCCCATTTGTTGTACCCCCTAAAAAAATATCTTTTACTAATTATCGTCCGGCTGCCCGTCGCTGTTATCATCCTTAAATGCCCTGCGGAATGAATTCTTCAGATTGTCATCTATCATATCATCGTTTGATGAATTTGTGGGATCAATTACAGCGCCGCCATTATTGAACCACAATGATGGATTCACCAGCACGGTCAGGTTCCTTGATGTACTGCCGGTTGTGATCGGTGCAGGCAAATTGATAATTATATCCGCGGACTTTCTTGATTTATATACAAACGGGTTACCGTTGTAAACTCCTTTTATTATAAATGAATATCTTTGGTTTCCGCTGGTGCCTTCCCTGAATTCCGGATCGGGTATCGGTTCGGTATCTTCAGGTTTATGAATTTTGAATTTAATCTTGTTCCACGTACCGGCAGGCATATTTGCTGCTGTAACCGAAACAAGTGTTCCGCCGGTGTTAAAGTAAATTACAACCGGTGATATCCTGATCTCCTGGCTTACGCCTGAAGGCTCCGTTTCAAGCTCAATTTCTGTGATCAAAGCCTTCGCTTCGCTGATCACAGGGAAAGCATCCAGGGTTGATTCATCCATCTTTACGCTCATGGATGTATTGCCTGTGTTGTTTCCGCTGCCGTTGTTTGTGTTAACCGTGCTATCTTCACTGCAGCCTGCAGCAAATGCAAGCAAAATGATAAATACAACTCCCAATAAAATGGTTGTTCTCAGAGTTCTGTTACTTTTCATTGTAAATTTCCTTTTTCTGCGGCATCAGAGTTTATCTCAGCCTTTTTTTTCAAATAGTTATCTTTAACAGCTTCAGCATATGTTTCGTCGTTTATTACAAACATTCTCCCCTGAATGAATATCCACGTATATGTTTCCGGCCCCGCTGCCGTATGGAATTTATCCCATTTTGCTTTAATTGTCACAGTTTAAGCTCTCCCAAGCCTATCATACTTAATGCGTTTAACATGAATCCCGAAAAGCCGGGCATCGAGAGCAGTATCGGTAAAGCCATAGCAATTACTGCAATTGCAAATAGAATGTTTCTGAAAGATTTGAAAATAAGTTTGTCAAGCTCCATAATAGCATACCCCCCTGATGTACTATTAATTGTTTTGGTTTTTTGCTCTTTATTTAATTATGATCATCTTTTTAGTTTCATTGTAATCCGCTGCTCTAAGCCTGTAAAAATAAGCGCCGCTTGGAAGATTTGACGCTTTAAAAGTTACTTCGTATTCGCCTGTTTTCAGGTTCTCATTTACAAGTGTTTTAACTTCGCGGCCAAGCATATCAAATATCTTAAGCTCCGTATAAGCCGCAGTTTTAAGTGCGAAACGGATCTTTGTTTCCGGGTTAAACGGATTCGGGTAATTCTGGCTCAACTCAAAATTATCGGGTGTAATATTATTAATGTTAACTATACCTATCACACTCAATGTATCCAGATAAAAGTTCACTGTATCCTGGTTTGTGCCGCCAACAATAATTGTGCGTGTTTCCGTTTCGTAGCCTAAACGCTGAACATTCAGGCTGTATGTTCCGGGATTCACGCCCGAAAGCGAATACGCCTCATTATCATTACTTACTGCGAACTTTACAAAGCTAGTATCCTTTTTTAAATACACCACCGAGCCTTTTAGAAACGGGAAGCCGTTCAATACTCCCGCAGGACACGGCGGCGCAATGTTAAGATATACATAGCCGCTGATGTTTGCAGCAAGGCTGTTTAAGGCTGCATTTTTGTTTTCCCTGATGACGTTTATATTGATATTCGTCAGGTTACCCGGTGCATAAATAACACCCGCGCTTGTCCAGTTGATCGTTGAAGGATAATAAGTCGGCACATAGCCTGTATCTAAACCGCCATCCAGCTCGTCATCCGGGAATGCGATGATCCTCATGTTTGTATCTCTCTGCGGAACTCTCCTAAGGAGGTAGGTGCCGGAAGATATTCTTGCCGAATCGACTGTTATTATTTCCCTTGTAACAACATCGAATCTTATGATCTTAACCCATCCTGAAAGTACGGACTGGTTATTATCAGAATATCTTACCAGGCCGCTAACCTCGCTTGTTGAAAAACTTCCCCATTTAGAAGCGTGATAGCTCCACTTGCCACCTGCAACTGTAAACTCGCCGCCGGCATATAATATAGTATCAGTCGAGTTTTGAGTAAACAGCGCATATACACGGTCATTATTGCCGGTCAGCATCCTGCTCCATGTTGTACCACTCCACATTGCGATTCTATCCACAAACAAATTTGTACCGGTTACCCTGAAGTTACCGCCGACAATCAATGTATTTTTATATATTGCCAGTACATTCACATCACCGTCGTCAAGTCCGCCGCCGGGCTGTGACCAGTTTGAACCATTGTATCTGGCAAGATATTTTATATCATTGCCTCCCACATGATCAAAATGTCCGCCTGCGTAAAGATCGCCGTTGAAAGAAATAACAGCATTAATATCATCGCTGAAAGAGCTTGAGTTTATCTGGCTCCATGAAGAACCGTTCCATTTTGCAATGTTGCTCATTGATGAAGGACCCGAGCTGGTAAACCTTCCTGCTGCTATCAAATTACCCTGGTGAAGAGTTAAAGCATTCACTCTATCGCCGCTGCCTGTTAATCCGCTGCCAAGCGCGCTCCAGGTGGTACCATTCCATTTTGCAATATTGTTTGCGCTTCCGCCGCCTGCGCTTGTGAAATTTCCGCCTGCAATTAAGTCACCCGAATACAATGTTAAGGCAAGTACTTCCCCTGATACACCGCTTCCTAATGCCAGCCAGTTCGAGCCGTTCCAGTTGGCAATATTATTTACCGCTGTGATACCTGCCTGGTTAAATTCACCGCCTGCAATAAGCTCTGATCCGCGAACCGTGAGCGCTTTTACTTCGCCCGTAATACCTGTGCTTATCGGTGACCAGGTGTTTGTTGCCGGGTCGTATTGGGCGATATTCTGCGCGTTTACTCCTCCGGCCTGTGTAAACGAGCCGCCAAAAATTATTTTTCCGTTGAAGCTTGTTATTGCGTAAACATGACCGTTTGTGCCGTTGCCGTTCGTAGTTCCTGAACCAAGCGGTTCCCACGTATTAGTTTGTGCATAGCCGGTTATTACGAAAATAACTGCGGCGAAGATCGTTAATATTTTAGTAAGTTTGTTCAAATTTAGTATTCCCTCTTGTGTTATCCCTGTGATTTATCCCGTTGTGCTATACCAGTCTGCTGTAGTTGTGTTCTATACCCTTGATCATTTTGTAAAGTTTCGGCTGAACTCCTCTGCAGTATCAGCTTTGTTCCATGATTGTTCAAAAAATTCTGCCATTGATTCTGCAAAGTTCTGGTTCTTAACTATAATATCGCTGCGGTTGTATCTTGATATGGTGGGGTCAACAAGGCTGATAAAAACTACCTTCCTATCGCTGATGGCCATATTCTGATAGATCTTTTTTGCCAGCCTCACTTCGCCCCCATCACCCTGAAGCTCGGTAACAAACTTCGGAAGGTGCTCGGGAGTGATGCTCTGCCAAAGACCATTAATGTTTACTTTAAAATCATTGCTTGCTTCGTAAATCGATTTCAGGATTCCGCCTCCCCTGACGAAATTCCTTGTTACTTCATCTGTTTCAGTATCAACTCTTCCTTCAAGCTTGTTCATCAGCAGAAATTCTCTTTTTGTATCTTTAACCATCTGCATGAACTTGGCAAAACGGTGTTTGTTGAATCCTTTGATAAGCTCAACATCAACCTTTTCCCCTTCAAGCTCCTTAGCTTTAAAGATCGGTGTAAGCTTATCAAAAGAATCTTTTAACTTTGTTGATTTGCTTGTATAGCTGTCATGAATCTCTTTTTCTATCTTATCCTGAACAACCTTTGGATCAATAATCTCGTACTTTGCCACTGATGACGTCTGGATCTCATTGCAAATACCCTTTTCGGTGAAAGATTTCAGTATATCATAGGCTGATGAACGCGCGATCTCAGCCTTTTTGGCTATATCGCTGGCAGTCATGAGGTTACCCTCGAACAGTACACAAAATACTTTAGACTCGTAGTTTGTGAACCCCAATGCCTCTAAATTTTGGATTATTTCCTTCATGTTGTTATTGCCGTCCCTTTAACTACGGCAATTATATCAGAATATACTTGCATTGTCAAGTCTATTTCAAAAGAATCTAAAAAGATATAAGTCATATATTTATTATCAAAATTGAGCTAATTTAGCCATTTTCAGCGGGGCTGCGGTTATCGCCCGCAGCCTCTAACTGAATCATGCTATTTAACCAAAAGCATTTTTTTTGTTTCTGTAATATCTGCTGTTTTCAGGGTGTAGAAATACACACCGCTTGAAAGACCCGATGCATTCCACGAAACTTCGTGCGAACCGGCGCTTAATACACTATTCACCAGCTCAGATACTTTTCTGCCCGTTATATCAAAAACTGATATGTTCACAATTCCGGCAGCAGGAATATTGAACTTTATGTTTGTAGAGGGATTGAACGGATTTGGATAGTTCTGCCCGAGCGAAAATGACTTGGGCGAGCTGTTTATTCCGGTTACAGGCGTAAGCAGCAGCTCGGTTGGAATTGTTTTTATCAGTGTACCGCGTACACCGCCTGCATATACAAAGTCATCGTTGTTAAAATATAATGCATATAATGAATTTTCTGTAACCGTTGGCTGCGATATCCAGCTGTTACCGCCATCTGCAGATTTGATGATCTTGCCGGAACCACCCACTGCATAGCCGAAGTTATTCCTGAACTGAACACAATTGTATCCCCCTGAAGGAGTTGTGAGCTGTGACCAAGACGCTCCGCCATCTATACTTCTAAATATGCCCGTACCTGAAGAAATGAACCCGGTATTGGCATCTGTAAAGAAAATGTTATTGAAGCTGGCAAATCCGCCTGTTACATTAAGAACCTGCCAAGTAACGCCTGCATCTGTTGTTTTGTGAGCCTTATTATCGCCGGCTGCAAATCCGGTATTTTCATTAATGAAAAAAATGGAATTCAAAAATGTTCCTGAGGCCGGAATAGTTGAAGAGCTCCATGTTGCGCCTGCGTTTGTTGTTTTAAGCAGTCTTGCATACGAGCCCACAGCATAACCTGTATTGGAGTTGGTGAAATATATATCACCGAAAATCTCATTAGTAGTGCTGGTATAAACATCCGCCCAGTTCACGCCGCCGTTGGTAGTTTTTTTGATATTGATACTTCCCGCCAGGTAACCGGTTTCCGCTCTTGTAAATGAGATACCATACAATGGCAGGGTATAGGAAGATGTTTGCGAAACCCATGTTTCGCCGGCATCGGTTGTTTTCAGGATGTCGCCATCACCGAATCCTGCAACCGCGTAACCGGTTGAAACATTCAGGAATTCGATATCTGTAATGGAGTGTTCTGTTACAAAAGGCTGTGATACAAACGATGTTCCTGAATTTGTTGAACGGATCATCGCTCCATAAGTACCAACCGCATGCAGATTTCCGTTCGGTGTCAAATCAGCATCAAAGTATTGATTAATACTTCCAACGCCAATTGGAAACTCGTCCCATGTTTGACCGGCATCTGTACTTTTTATATAAACAGAACCCGTGCCGAATCCAAAGCCTGTAGCAGCGTTAATGAAATGAATTGATGTAATATCAAGCGAGCTTGGGCTTAAAGCAAAATTCCATGTGTTACCGCCATCAACAGTTCTGTATACTCTGCCATCTGAGCAACCATATACTCCTGTTGTGGCATTTACAAAACACATGCTGTAGGCAATATAACTTTCCTGGCTAACCTGCTGCCATACTGCGCCTCCGTTTGTAGTCTTAATTACTTCGCTGTAGGTAGGTCCGCCGTAAGCAAAGCCGGTATTTTCGTTGATGAAATAAGTTTTCTTGAGATAGTTTGCTCCGGCGGTTCCCTGTGTTGTCCATGAGTTTCCGCCATCAGTGGTTTTCCAAATCTTGCTTTCAAGCTGAAAAAAACCGACTACATAACCCGTGAGCGGGGTAACAAAATTAATATCCATTACATAATAGGCTGTATCCCACTGCCCCTGAACAGGAAGCTGCAGGTTCTGCCATGTTAAACCTGCATCAGTGGTTTTTCTTAAAAGCTGGCTCGGACCGCCAACAAAACCTGTATTAGCATTTACAAAACTCATACTCAAAAGGCTTTTACCGGTTCCGCTGTTTATTTGTGTCCAGTCAGCTCCGCCATCGGTAGTTTTAAGGATTGTTCCATAAGCACCCGCCGAATAGCCTGTATTGTTATCAACAAAATCCACGGCGTTAAGTGTGTTACCCTGGGGCCCCGGATTCAGCCATTTCCAGTTATCCGTCATTTGAGAAAATATATGTGAAGCATTTAAGATTACAACGAGGGCCATAAGGTTTAAGAATAATTTCATCAGTTGATCGTTCTCTTTCTTTGTTTTGATTGTTGGTTAGTTTGTTTGTTAATCTGCTTTGCTTTTATTTACACCCAGACTAATTATCGTCTGCCTGGCCATCTTTGTTGTTATCCACAAATGCTTTTTTGAATGAGCTTTTGATGTTATTATCAATCACATCAACATTTCCTGCATCATTCGGATTCAACACTGTAGTGCCGCTTTTGAACCAGCCTGCACGGTTAAATACTATTGTTACGTTCTGATCTTTCAGATTTATGTTTGATGAACTATTCAAATTGATGACTATGTTCATCGATTTCTTAGACTTGTACACAAACGGCACGCCGTTGAATGTACCTTTGATTATGAATGAATACCTTTTATCAGATGTTGTACCTTCTATAAATTCCGGATCAGGTACTGACTGGTTGTCCTCAGGCTTATGAACCTGGAATTTTGCTTTAGTGTATATATCTCTCACAACATATCCTTTGAAAATTTCCCTCAGGCTTCCGTCAAACGAAAAATTCAGCACATAAGGACCTGTATGGTGAAGCTGGTCAAGCCCGTCTCTTTCTCTTTCGTACTGAATATCTGTTATCAGCATCTTCGCTTCAGTTACTATTACCACATCTGCCGGATTATCAGCAAGCGTTTCGTCATTCTTCACGTTTACACTCAGATTTGTTGCACCGCTTGGAACAATGATCTCGCCGCCTATATCACATGCGGAAAACAAAAATGGCACTGTGAGAATTATCAATGCTGCCAGGAATAACCTTCTGAAGTTCTTTGAGTAGTTCATTTCAATGTTTTTAGTAGTTCCGAATAAATGTATGTTGATAAATGCGTGTTTTAACAAGTTTCTCATATTATTGTCGATTTTGGTTATAATTTCAGCAATTCTGTAATTGATAAAAATTGCCGTCCCTTTAACTACGGCAATAATAGCAGATTTTTTCCCGTTTGTCAAGCGGTATTTTCTAGGGTTTTCCGGTATATCTGCGTAAGCTTATGTATTTGTAGTTGATTGCAAAGGAAAAAAATATTTATAATCAAAAAAAAAAGGCCGCAAATAATGCTGCGGCCCGCGGATGCAAAAATCAAATGGGGGTCAGCTAAACTATTTCAGCAATACTATTCTTTGATTTATGCTGTACTCACCTGTTGATAGCTGAACTATATATACACCGCTGGCAACATCTTCAACGTAAAGCTTTGTTTCATAAGTTCCTGCGCCGAGCTTTTCATTTACTAAAACGCTGATAACCCTACCTGTAAGATCTGATACTTTGAGCAGGAAATTTCTGCCTGCCATAGAAGAAGGTACAGTAAATTTAATTGTGGTGGAGGGATTAAAAGGATTAGGATAGTTTTGTTCTAAGCTGAAACCTGTCGGTACTGTATAACTTCCCGGGCCTTCAACAGTTGTTAAAGTATTTATATCCGCTTTCCAAACACCGTTTTGTGATGTACATGCAAACAGGAGATTATCTACTCTGAGTAAGGCATTAACGTTCAGCAAGGCCGGGAAACCGGCATTTACTGCGAACCAGGTAGCACCCAGATCGCTGGATGCCCAAACACCTGAATGCACAGCATTCACGTTTGAAACTCCAGCGTACAGCCGGCCCGGAGATTTCTCCAATGATTTGATATAAGCATTCTGCGATAGCGTAAGCCCCAACTGCACCCAGTTGTTCCCTTCGTCAGTAGAGCGGTAAATGCTGTTAACCGGATTATTGGTTGATCCGAAAAGATTGGAACCTTCATTAACAAGAGCAATTAGTCGTTTGGACCCGTCCGGATTCGCGGGCAATCCGTTATTCTGCCGTGTGCTCCAGTTGAAACCATTATTTGTTGAAAGGTACAATCCTTTATACGTAGCAGCGTAAAATGAAGATGAATTATCCAGCAGGTCATTGGTAACGCCGCCGGTATATCCCGCAGCTACGGACCAGTTGCTGCCATTGTTGCTCGTTACATAATATGCTAAACCGGTATTTGTGTATGCAAAAATATTCTGCCCGCTTTTGCAAAGCTCAAACACTCCGGTGTGCGGATTATTGTTAATATTGATATTCATCCAGCTTGTGCCGTTATCAGTCGTTCTCTGCAGACCGTCTTCATAAGTTCCGGCATACACCATGTTATCTTTATATATGAGCGAAAATATTCCGGAGAAATTCAGCCCCTGTGTAACAATGCTCCAGCTATTGCCGCCATCCGAAGATACATAAACATCACCGCTGGTGAGGACAGAGGCAGATACTCCCGCATACATCAAACTGCCTGCCTTAACGATCGAAAAGACCGTTTTGCCGGCCAGTCCGTTCGTTTGTGTCCACTGGGCATTTAAGCTTACCGTAAATGCAAGAAACAAGGCCGTAAGCACCGTCAATTTTCGTATTCTGAAGCATAGATAACTTTGCATAACAATCAAAGTTTTTATTGATACGAAAATAGAAAGTAAGCCGGGCAGAGGCAAAGAAATATACTCTGCATTGTTACACATAATACATCCAACACTCCCGAAATATACCTCATTTTTATGGATTTTTGCGTATTATTACGGATAAAATACATACTTAACTGTTACGCGTAATTGAGCAATATAATGGAACATAAAATATTCAAATTACTTTCTGAACTATCTAAAAGCGAATTCAACCGTTTTGGTGATTTCATTGTATCTCCATACTTCAACCGCCTTCAGAAAGTGACACTGCTGTATAATGAGATCAGGAAATTTCACCCGTCATTTTCTTCACGCTGGCTGAGCTCCGAAAAGCTCTATGGCAGGATCTTCCCCGGGTTAAAGTACAATGATATGAAAATGCGCGTACTTTACTCGCAGATGTTTTCGCTTGCGGAAAAATTCTTGGCCGCCGAAAAATACTTCGCCGATGAAACAACGCCGCAACTTGATATTACCGCTGAACACCGCAAGCGGGGAAATCACCGAATGCTTGAGTCATCACTGAATCGGCTGGAATCTGCACTGCCTGCACAAACAAAAAAGGATTCGGCATACTACGAAAACCTCTCCCGCTTTTTGTTTGAAAAGAACCATCTCGGCAGCCAGTTTGCCGGCAACAGGGATTTTGTTCTGGAAGCAGATACGATAACTATAGCGCACATTATAAAAACCCTTTGGATATACTCAACCATATACAATATTAAAGGCTCACTGAATATTGAAATAGATGAAACAGTCATAAATGCTGTTGAGCGCCTTGCACAATTGCCGGGATTCAGCAATATACCGGCGGTAAAACTGAATTACCTGCTTTACCACTGCGTAAGGTACATGGATGAAGAGAGCTTCTTCGGGTATATTGAAGTTATGAACAAATATCCTGATGTATGCAGCACCGCTGACCTCTACCAGGCGCATGTGATACTGCTTAATTTCTGTGTACTGAAAATCCGGGCCGGCAAAACGGAATTCCGAAAGACAAAATTTGAGCTGTACAGGAACATGATATCGAAAGAGCTATGGAGTTACGAAAGATATATTCCTTACGCAATATTTAATAACATAATCACATCGGCAATAGAAAACCGGCAGCAAGAGTTCGGGTTTGAATTCCTGAAGCAGTACACATCAAAGCTTGAACCGGGCTACATTGACAGCATTTCCAATTTCTGTTATGCCAAGCTGTATTACAGTCTTGGTGAGCTGGATGCGGCTCTTGGATACCTGGCCAAAACCGGAACAAGCGATGATATATTTTACAAGTTTGCGGTTAAAGATCTTAACATAAAAATATTTTATGAGACCGGAAGGGATGAGCAGGTTTACAGCCTGATCGATACATACAAACACATGATATCCCGCAGCAAGCTTCTCTCGCCGGAAGTGAAAGCAAGCTACAGAATGTTCCTGAAATTCCTTACAGATCTTCTCAGGCCCGGCGGTGATTCGGGTGTGCTGCAGAACAGCCTGAAAGCCGCGCCCGGATTTGTTAACAAGGAATGGCTGATGAATATGGCAGAGAAGCTTGTGTCATGATTACTGTAGGGAATGCATCTGAGCTATATTGAACGGGGATGTGACCAATTCAACTTGATTCAGGCACTCGATAGATCTTTATGATGCATTCATACCTATAAGCAAACTACCCCCTTGTGTTCCCCCTTCCAGGGGGAAATTACTTATGATTTGACCGCGTAGCGTTCACACATTTATAGCACAATTAATCTAAAATCAATTGACCCCGTAGAGGTCACACATCGTTTGGGAATGAGAATAATCAACCAATCCCGTTAGGGATTGAATATGGGTAGAAAAATGCGCCCCGATATATCCCGTCCCGTACGGGACGGGATAGATGAGGGAAATCCGAAAGCTACCAATATTTCGTACCTCCGGCACGTTGAATGCGAAACATTCTGAAGGGAATGCATCTATGCCATGTTGATCAAGCATGCAATGAGTTTAAATCAAGTATGAATTCTGCCAACCGTTAAACTTTGTGATGCATTCCAGAATTATGATCACACCAACCCAATGAACTAAAAAATCCCAGCGATTCCGTATCCCCCTGAAAGGGGGATTATAGGGGGTTGCCGCCCTACCCTGAGAACTTTAAGTAAAGTACTCGAAATCATATACCCATCAGGGGGAAATCAATTGTGATAGGACCGCGTAGTGGTCACACATGAACATTCAATAAAATAGATTTAACCACCCCATGAATGGACATTCCCAAACTGGAGTTTGGGAATGAGAATACTTGATTCCTGTAGGGAATGCATCTGTGCCATATTGAACAGGCGTGGAACGGGTTTAAAATTCAAACATGATTTACGCAAACCGTAAATCTTCAAGATGCATTCCTGGATTATGATCACACCACCCCAATATCAGCTGCCTGGCGGCATCTGATATTTTCCCCCTTCTTTTATGTTAAATAGAAAGCCTCAAATAATTATTTAAGATTATTTTT
>JACSRQ010000011.1 GCA_014879675.1 Ignavibacteria bacterium | reverse complement strand
TCCGTCGTCGGCAGCGTCAGATGTGTATAAGAGACAGGCATTAACGATCGGGTCTTAGTAAGTTACTTTTCATAGTAATTGGTTTCATTACAAAAATACTACATCAAATATGGCAATACAATGATTTAGGTCACCCAAAAAATTAGAAATTTGGTTTATCCTCACAAACCCTTAAAGCCGCAATGTAAGTTCTGAAAGTGGCTCGACTGATGATTACCAGCTTCTCGTTGGAGTGCACTGACATAGTCAGTGCACTCCAGGAAAAGCAAACTTTTCAATGAGTAAATGTAAAACCTGCAACGTCTTAAAGACTTGGCAGGTTTAATCTCTGATATAACAAAAAAAGACGACCCAACCATGCAATAAGCAGATTCAGCGGGTCGTCCCTACAATTCGATTTTTAACTATTGCTCTCTGGTACCTACGATGCACTCAACTGCACGCCCTTGCAGTCAAAGTAAGCGGAATCATCATCATACTTTGCTTTCCATTTCCGGTTAGCTATCATCTTCAGATTTTCAACCACATCATCAACTTCACTTTCCGTGTTAAAAATGCCAAACGATATCCTCACCGCTCCGCCAATATCAAACTTCTCACCGCTGCGCAGCCGTGCTATAATTTGTTCGGAATCATCTCTCCCCAGCAAAAAGCTAAGATAGGGGTGCGCGCAGAACCTACCGTTCCTGGTTGCAATTGCCGCTTCGTGGTTCAAAATATCAGCTACAAGCCCGTTACTAAGCTCGCCTATATTAAATGTAATCACCCCAAGTCTTTTATTTGCGGGAATATCACCTAAAATATTTATCTCCGGCACTTCCTTTAATCTTTTCAGCGCATACTCCGTAAGTTCAACTTCATGCTGCCTTACGTTATCAAGTCCTGCAGCAGTTAAAAAGTTAAGCGATTCCGCAAGCGCTATCGCGCCGGCTATGTTGGGAGTCCCGCCCTGGTGCCTGTCAGGTGAGCTTGTGTAAATGTAATCATGCTCGCTGACAAACAGCACAGTTCCGCCCCCCGGTGTGTATGGCTGAACCCTGTCAAGCACATCACGCGGACCGAATAAAAAAGCCGATCCAAACGGCGCGTATGCTTTATGTCCCGCCGCCGCAAGAAAATCAATATGCTGCGGATCGTCATTCGGTTTTACATCTATCTTCCTGTGTGCAAGAAGCTGCGCCGCGTCTACAAGTATCCGCGCTCCGTGTTTATGCGCAAGCTCCGCAATTTTATGTATATCGTTTATATATCCCGTAACGTTAGATGCTCCCGTTACAGCTACAAGTTTAACTTTATTGTTTTTTAATTTTGTCTCAAGGTCATTCAGGTCTAGTGAGCCGTCTTTATTTACACCGAAGTGCAGTGTCTCGCCCCTGTGCCTGTGCGGCAGGTCATTGCTGTGATGCTCCATCAGCGAAACCAGCGTTATTCCTTCATGGTCCTTCATCAGCCATGCAGTCATATCAAGCGCGCTTGTTGTATTGGCAGTAAGCACTATCGCGTTATCAGGTTTGCTGGCATTTATAAATCTGAATATTGTATCATAAACTCTTTCGAACAGCTCCGTGGCTATCATGCTTAAATAATGTTTGCCGCGGTGAACATTTGAGTAGTAGTTCTTTATGAAATCGATATATTTATTAAGTACCGTGCTGCATGGGTGAGTTGATGCGCCGTGATCAAGGTAGATCAGATTCTTCGGCTCTGTGCTTCCGTAAACCTGGAAACATTTTTTTGTTATCGGAAATTCTTCTCTGATATATTTGATATCTAGCATTTTTGGATGGAGGTGGAAAACAATTATTTAACTTGAATTATTCCAAAATTACTAATAACCATATTCTATTGCAATGAAAACAAAGAATAATCAACTTCAGGTCAGATACTATGATCTTTCAATAAATTTCCCCGTCTCCCTCGAAGGAGAGGGGCAGGTCCGCAAGGACTCCGTTGGAAGGGGTGAGGTCAACCTTTACAGTTTGCGCAGAATACCAATTCACCCTCCCTTTTTACAAGGGGGAGCCGGAGGGGGTATTATCTATGTATTCTCATTCCCAAACTCCAGTTTGGGAATGTTTAAAAACTTAGCCGCCTAAAGTGAAGGCGTGTGGACTTACTAAATTATCAATTATTCGGAAACTATTATTGCCTAACCTTAATTTTTTAATTATGTTATATTTTATTTAACCGGAATGAAAAAATA
>JACSRQ010000195.1 GCA_014879675.1 Ignavibacteria bacterium | reverse complement strand
AGATGTGTATAAGAGACAGATGCACCCTGGCCGGCTAACAAAGCAGAGCTCATAGATTATGCTACTAGGACAGGCTCTCCGCAGGAAGTTATTGAAAACCTGAGGGATCTTGAAGAAACTGATGAACCCTATGAAAGCATAGAAGAGATCTGGCTTGATTATCCCACTAAAGAAGATTTTTTCTACGATGACGAAGAAAAAGATTTCTGATTCTATAAGCTCAATTATTTTACTAACCCCGAGCCATCGGGGTTTTTTATACACTACTATTTTTTTTGCGGCTTAATTGAAAAACTACATAGAAAAGATCGCCTTCGTGGCAATGATCCTGTTATTGTTCTTAAACACCGTTATACTCGGCCAGGAAAAGGTCGAAACGGGGGATATTAACTTTAAGTTCAAGGGGAATACCTCGTTCAGCGAAGCAGCCCTTCTGGATATTCTGCTGCTGCCGAGGGAAAAATATTTCAACCGTATCAACCTGGAAGAAGACCTGCAGAGACTTAACAAATTTTACTTTGATAACGGCTTCTTTGATGCAGTGATTGATACTGCAGCCAAGCTGGATAAAGAAGATGATGAAGTTGATGTCACATTCACTATTCATGAAAATGCCCGCTATGTTATTAAAGAAGTCAAACTTCAGGGTATTGATAGTATAACGCCTGCCGCCAGAAATGAAATTCTGACAAACAGGTTGGTTGATGCAGGCAGCCCATACAGCAAAACAACCATAAATTTGGAAAAAGACAGGATCATCGGTATCCTGCAGAACAACGGTTACTTCTTTGCACAGATAGATACTGTAAGAAGCAGAATTGATTCTTCAAGAAGAGGAATTATTATCGGGAAGTATTCCGAAGAACTTCAAAATGACCCTGAGTTCAAAGATAGAGTACTCATTCGTATGAGATTTATCGGTACAAAAGAAATATTCAGGTTCGGGAATATCAACATAGATATTGAAAAAAATAAATATGGAATTGGTAAATCTGTTATAGAACGCGAGCTAAAGTTTAAAGAAGGCGATGTTTATGATAAAAGCAAAATGCTTGAATCTGAAAGGAACTTTACGAAGCTTGCAATTATCCAGATAGGCAGAGTTGTTATAGATTCGGTTGATATGGTAACCCGGGTAGTTTATCCCGATGTGGTTATCTCTTTGAACAATAAATACGAACTGACGCCGAGCATATCAACCAATTACCAATCGAACCGGCTGTACCTGGTCGCAGGGCTTGAGTATAAAGACAAGGATTTCTTCGGAGGCGGCCGTGTTTTCAGTACATCCGTTGAAGGGCTTTACAATTCCCGTTACATTAATGGCGGAGTACTTTCTCTTTCAATTTTCCAGCCCTTTTTATTCAATAATGATATTACCGCAACATTCACACCGCAGCTTACATATTTCAACCTGCAAAAAGAGATAAACCTGCTGGGGTTCACCAATACACTGCGCCTGACCTATTTTATATCTGACCATACTTTTTACAGCAATGCTTATTCAGATGTTACATTTGATTATGTGCGGCTTAAATATGATGGCTTTCTGACTGATGAGGGCCCGGCTTACGGCAGTATCTATGTGGTGAACAGTATAATTGGTTTAACTTTGATTCACAACAGTACAAACAACCTGTTTAATCCATCCAAGGGTCTGTATCATACAATCACTGTCGAGTCATCCGGCGCCTTGCCGAGGTTAGTAAGCCTTTTTAATACGAGTCTGCTGTATTCGCAGTACGCAAAATTTAACACCGTCAACAATACATTCCTGGATATTTCCGGTGACCGGGCAGCTTCGATCATTGCGGCACATTTTGAACTTGGCGATATTATTGAATACGGCTCCGGCGATAATATTGAACCGGTGCCTTCAATTTACAAATTTTTCATGGGTGGTGGAAACAGTTTACGCGGATGGAGAGCTCAACAGGGCGGTATACTGGATAATCCCGCGAATGGGGGAAAATTTCTGATCGAAGGAAGTATCGAGTGGCGCAGAAAACCATTTCCGCAGCGAAGCTTTCTTTACCCGGTATGGGGAGTGTTATTTCTGGATTGGGGTAATGTTTGGGAAAGTGGCGGCAAGTTTAAGTTAAACCAGATAGCACTATCAACAGGCTTTGGAATAAGGTATGATACATTTGTTGGTCCGGTAAGGATCGATCTTGGCTTCAGGCTTTACGACCCCCTCGCAGAGGATGGGAAAAAATGGCTCTGGGAAAGTCCAAAAGACATTTTTACAGCACAAAAATATGCAATACAATTCGGATTAGGGAACGCGTTTTAATATGTGGAAAAACATTTCAGGCCAGAATGATGCAATTAGCAAATTACGCTCAGTTTATAAGAGCGGAAAAGTTGGACATGCATACCTATTCGAAGGTACACAGGGCACTGGCAAAGACGCAACAGCTATCGAGTTTGCGAAGCTGCTGAATTGCACCAGCGTACAAAACGGCGATGAAGCCTGCGATAAATGCGAAAGCTGTTTAAAGATCTCTAGCTTCCGCTCGGAGTACTTCAAGCTCATCTGCGCACTTCCCGCACCTAAAGGCGATGATTCTGACGCGGATCCGATAGAGAAACTGGCAGGACCGGATTTTGATGAGTACATGGATCAGATGCAAAAAAAATCAACGAACCCCTATTATCATATCAATCTTCCCGGCGCCAATAATATCAGGATAAACAGCATCCGTGACCTTGTTAGCAAGATATACCTTTCTACCCCGGGCGGCATTGTAAAGGTATTTGTCATTTCGGAGGCAGAGAAGATGAGGCAGGAAGCATCCAACGCACTGCTGAAAATACTCGAGGAGCCGCCCAAAAAGAGCGTTATCATCTTAACAACTTCCAAAATAAACTCACTTCCGCAAACAATTATTGGCAGGTGCCAGCGCCTTCACTTTGAGCCGCTTACTGAAGACCAGATCACAGAAAAACTGACCGAATTTTCAGGCTACCCCGAAAAGCAGATTAGGCTGGCTGCAAGGCTCAGCCTTGGGAGCTATACCCGTGCTTTTGACCTTCTGGAAGCAGGTATAGAAGAGATCAGAAATACTGCATTGGATTACCTCGTCTCCCTGTTAAAAAGTGACTTTGCTCAGGTTGTTATGATAAGCCGCGCAATTTCGGCTAAGAATGACAGGGATAAAACGCGGCACTTTCTGTTTTTTCTTAATATCTGGATAAGGGATCTTCTGCGTGTAAAAGCCGGTGGTAATTCCGACCCGGCAATGCTTACAAATTTTGATCTCGCCGAGAGACTTGGAAAGCTGAATGCGAATTTTCCCAACAGCGATATATTTTCTATAGTAATGGAGCTGGAAGAAGCGGAAAAAATGATCGGCCAAAACGTGCAGCTTACACTAATACTCGTTAATCTCTCCCTCAGGCTGCGTTCTTTATTCACATAACTCAGTATTTAAATCCGGAATAGATTCATCTCTTACAAGACTATTGATTAAACCTTTCTTCCAAGCCCTTTGTCTAACCTCCAACGAAAACAAAAGGAGGAAATTCCAATGAAAAACACAATAAAGTTTATTTTGCTTCCTGCGCTTCTGTTTACAATGTTTGCTGTACAGGCTCCCCGGCTGAGTGCGGCCGAATCCAATCAATCTGTAACTGAAGTTAAACATAAGCACCGCCCGGGATATAAATGGGTAGCCGGCCATTACGATAGGAATAAGTTCGGCAAGCTTGTATGGATACCGGGCCACTGGAAAAAAATCTGTTTATAATAATACTCTCAATTACCTCTGTATTACTCCCGAAGGCCTGCCGACCAATGTAAGCAGGCTTTCACTTTTTTAAGAAAATTTTCTGTTCACCAATTTCCAGGATCGGAATTTTTTCTTCAGCTTTATTTTCTTTTACTATTTCGCGGAATGCTATCACAGGTTCCATCGGGTTTGCCTGCGCGAAATGAAGTGTGCCGTAATGTATGGGCACCATCCATTTAGCATCCAAATCCCGGAATATTGAATATGCATCAGGCGGAAATACATGGTTGTATGTTCCGCATTGTTTGCAGTCAGCGCATGGCCCAATTGGTATCAGCGCCAGATCAATATTATACCATTCGCTTATCTGCTTAAATTTTAGCGGGTCATACCCGGTATCACCTGCAAAATACACTGTCAATCCGTTGTACTGTATAATATACCCGGTAAATGCATTATCACCCCACAGGTAACCGTCAAAGCCGTATCTTCCGCCCCAATGCTGTGCGAATACAGTCGTAATTTTCACTCCATTTACAGTAACAGAGTCTCCAATTATCTTCCTTTCGTAACCGTTATCATTCTTGAGGCGTATCATATCAATATCGAATTGCGGCATGTAGTTTTCGCAATCCTCGGGGAAAATGAGCGCAGCTTTTTTGTTCTTTTCAGCCAGGAATTCAATACTGGATAAATTCAGGTGGTCAAAGTGTGAGTGTGATATCAATATCACATCGCATGGGGGGATGTTTACCGGATCAATACCCGGTTCAACAACCCTTCTAGCGAATTCCCCCGCTGTTTCACTCAAAAATGGATCGGTGATTATGACTTTATCATCCATCTGCAGAAGTACAGTGGCATGGCCTATCCACAATGCCGAGAGCCTTACATTCGGTTTGAGCGGATGAGTTATTTTATTTTTTACTTTTCGCGGCGCTTCAAAAAAAGTTGGAACGTTTTTCACAGCAACAAGCAGCAGATTACACGATGGGGTAAACCCTGCCAATAAGATCAGCAAAAGAAGAAGTGATATTTTTCTGAACCTGCTCAATAGTATTTTATATAAAGTCCGAAGTTATACCTGCTCTGCGCATTTTGATTATAATTGAATTTTAACCCCATCATTCCGAAAAAACTATATAGCCCGGCTTCATAGGTTACTCCTTCATATTTTTTAGTCGGTGAGCTTTGCATATAGTATCCCGCACCCAGGGAAAAACTAAGATACTCCCCCCGGTGAGATATCGGTATTACCATCCGCAAGCCGCTTTTGTAACTGAATTTTTCGAGGTCATTGCGTTTGAACCCTCCGGGAATAATTGCAGGCTCAAAAAAAGCTTCGGCTGAACCCGAAAATCTCTTATTTGGTTTGATATGCAGAAAACTGAATTTTGAAACATACTTGTTTGCATTAAATGAAAACGAAACGGGAATAACCTGCCATGAAAGTCCGAATCTGACAGAAGACTCTTTTTCATTTCTATCTTCATAAAAGCCCGGGGAGGGTATTGCCTGTAGCAATGCCCAGGATGTCCATTTGATCAATGGGTTCTCATCTTTTAGCTGCGCCTGGGTACCCGATGTTACCAGCAGGCTCGAACACAGCAAAAATAGCATTAAAGCTATATTGATTTTCCTGTTTTTTAACACTTTACACTTCATGTATATACAATAATACATTTATTATAACATCTTTTAAAGTTATTTTTGCACTTCACAAAGGATTAGAATTCTATGCACGAATACTCAGGAGCGGTACATATACATTCTGTTTACTCTGACGGCACGGGCAAAATTGAAGATATTGCCAAAGCGGCGTATGACTCCGGTGTGGATTTTATCATGATGACTGACCACAACACGCTTAAGCCTGCTGATGATGGCTATGCAAAGTGGCTCAACAAAGTTCTTGTAATAATCGGTTATGAAGTGAATGATATGCAGAACAAAAACCATTACCTTACATTCGGAATAAATGAAGTAATAGGTTCATACCAGGAACTTGCCAATGGCGAGCTTGGCTGCAAGCTAACAGCCGGAGAATATGTTAAGCAGATAAAAGAAAAAGGCGGCATCGGATTTCTCGCGCATCCCGATGAAGAACGCAGCCATCTGCCCGAACATCCTTCTTATCCCTGGATTGAAAAAACCGATGATTTTACGGGAATTGAAATTTGGAATCATATGAGCGAGTGGATTGAAGGCATGGATGAAGGAAACAAGATCGACCGCTTTCTGCACCCGCTGAAATCAATTATTGCGCCCCCCGCCAAAACTCTAAAACGCTGGGATGAAGCGGCTGCCAAAAGGCATGTAACAGGAATAGCCGGTGTTGATGCACATGCTTTAAAACAGAACGTACTTGGATTTTTTGAAGTTGAAATCTTTGCTTACAAGGTTTTGTTTAAATCATTACGGACGCATGTGCTGCTTGATGAACCGCTTTCAATCAATAACAGCAGCAAGTACGAACATGACCGCTCACAGATACTCACCGCTTTAAAAAATGGAAAATGTTTTGCCGCAAATTATTATAACGGCGATGCAAGAGGCTTCAGATTCTTCGCTGAGTTTAAAAGCATCATATGCAACATGGGCGATACAATTCACACGAATGGTGAAAAAGTAATGCTGAAAGTACTGGCTCCAAAGGAGTGTACCATCAGGCTCATCAGGAACGGTGAGAAGATAAATGAAACAAAAGGAATGAATGCTGCATGGGATTCTGCTGATACCGGCGTCTACCGGGTTGAGTGCTGGATCGAGGATAGAGGCTGGATATTTTCTAATCACATTAGAATAACTTAATTAGTAAATATATTTTGGAAGAGAATACAAGTTTGTTGAGTGCGGAGCTTGACCCGCAGGATTTTGACGGTGAGGATAAACCGCACAGTAATTGCGCAATATTCGGTATCTATGACCATCCGCAGGCTGCAGTAATGACCTATTACGGACTTCACTCGCAGCAGCACAGGGGGCAGGAAGCATCAGGGATCTGTACTTCGGAAAAGCTGCAGAACAATAAATACCGCTTCAATATTCATAAGGGACACGGCATAGCATTAAATGTTTTTGCGAATAAGAATATTCTCGGAAATATGCTGAAGGGAAACTCCGCAATAGGGCATAACCGTTACTCCACAACCGGCGGCAGCGATAGCCGGAGCAATATCCAGCCATTCAAAGTGAATTTCAAGGAAGGCCATATGGCGCTTTCTCATAACGGAAATTTTACCAACACCAAACAGCTTCGATACAGGCTGCAGGAAGAAGGAACTATATTCCAAACCTCTACTGATAGTGAAATATTTCTCCACCTTATCGCAAAATCAAAGGAGAAAGAGCTTATTGATAAGATACTCGAAGCAGCAAGGACAGTAACCGGCGCATACTCTATAGTCCTGCTTACAGATGACAAACTCTTTGCAATCCGTGATCCTTACGCGGTAAGACCGCTTTCGATGGCAAAGCTTGGCAGCAGTTTTGTATTTGCTTCCGAAACATGCGCTTTTGATATTAACAACGCTGAATATGTTCGGGATCTGAAAGCGGGTGAAGTTATTCAGATCGATGAAGAGGTCATCAAAACAGGTGAAGTTAAGACCTTCTTCATTGATAAAAAACCTGAAACCAAACATTGCATATTTGAATACATATACTTCTCCAGGCCGGACTCTACTATTTTCGGCAATACTGTTGATAAGGTGAGAAGGAAGCTTGGCAAAAACCTCTCACTTGAAAAACCCGCACCTAAAGCAAACATTGAAGATAAAAAAGTCGTAGTGATAAGTGTACCTGATTCAAGCAATACAGCCGCGCTTGGATATGTAACCGAAACAATAAAAAAGAATCCATACGTTAAGCTTGAGCTGGGACTGATAAGGAGCCATTATATCGGCAGAACATTCATACAGCCCGGGCAGGATAACCGCGAAATAAAGGTTAAATCTAAGTTCAATACAGTTAAATCAGTTCTAAAGGGCCGAATAGTTGTAATTGTTGATGACTCTATAGTGCGCGGCACAACTGCGAAGCAGCTTGTGAAACTGGTTAAAGAAGCCGGTCCAAAGGAGATACATCTCAGGATCACTTCCCCCCCGATAATTTCGCCCTGTTATTATGGAATGGATTTTCCCTCTAAGGAAGAGCTGATCGCGAATCAGTGTGAACAGGATCTGGAAAAGATAAGGGAGTATCTTGATGTAGATTCTGTGGAGTATTTATCTATAAAGAAGACACATGAATCAGTGCCGCAGGGAGTTAACAAAAATGGCGAGAATATAGGCTATTGTGATGCATGCTTCAGCGGGAATTACCCGATTCCAATCGAAGAGATTGATAAGAATGAATTTGAGGGGTAATTAGGTTTTATAGAACTTTCATTTACCTCTTAAAATTTCTCTGATAACCTCTTCACTTGAAAGCTGCATAAAATCACTGCGGCTTGAAACATTCCGCACCAGCTTATCAGCTTCCAGGCGGTTATAGCCTAATGCCATGAGCGCTGAAATGATCTCCGATGATTTACCCAATTCGCCAAGCAGCCCTGATTTATTCTGCGAAGGAGATGCATCCGGCTCAACCTTACCAAGCTTATCTTTAAGCTCGAGAGCAAGCCTTTCTGCAGTTTTTTTGCCCACTCCAGAAATGTTTGTAAGCGGCAGGTAGTTGCCTTTCGAAATGAGGTCTATCAGTTCATTATAATTAATGGCTGAAAGTATACTCAACCCTGTTTTTGGACCAATACCGGAAACTGAAATTATCTGCCTGAAACACTCTCTTTCACTTTCCGAAGAAAATCCGTACAGGTTTACACCAAAGGGATTATCCTTAATGTGCAGATGAGTAATAACGGTTACCTCATCACCGGGCTCTCCCAGCATTTCAATTGCAGGCAGTGTTGCGTTAATCGCGTAGCCTAGTCCGCCTGCTTCAATCACAAAACTCGTGGCTTTTTTGCTTACAAGTTTTCCTTTAATGAAATCTATCATATTACTTTCTGTTTCCTGAAATTACTTTACCGGGATTATCCTTTATATAATCGCTCCAGCTTCCGCTGCTCTTCTTCTTAGATCCGCCGCCAAGCATTTTATTATGATGGCAAATAGCTACTGCAATAGCATCTGTGATATCAGATTTTTTTGAAATGGATTCAGCCTTTATATTCATTATGCTGCAAACCATATATCGAACCTGCTCCTTTGATGCGCCGCCCAGTCCGGAAACTGATTTCTTAACCTCTTTAGGCGAGTACTCTGTTGTAGGTATCTGCTTATTGACAGCCGCCAGAATTGATACTCCCCTTGCGTGCCCAAGTTTCAGGGTTGATTGTACATTCTTATCGTAAAAGGCGGTTTCTATTGCAAATTCATCCGGTTTGTATTCTTCAATTACATCTACCAGCGAGTCGTATATTTGTTTTAATCTTATGGGGAGCTTATTTTTGGCAGGGATCTTAATAACATCGCAGCAAAGCATTTCCAGCTTCTCATTCACACCGCTTATTACGGCGTAGCCGGTAAAAAGCGTTCCGGGATCAACTCCAAGTATTATCATTTAAAAATCTATTGAACGTTTGACGTTTCACTTTTGACGTTTCAAGTTATCCAAATTCTTCCATTACTTTTTCGTCAATATCAGCGTTGGAATAAACATTCTGCACATCGTCATTATCTTCGATCACGTTAATCAGCTTAATGGTGGATTCAGCATCTTTGCCTTCAACCTTTGTTGTAGTTTTAGGTACATACTGCAGCGATGCGTTTTCGATCTTCGAACCACTAAGCCCTGATGCCTCGATAGCTTTCCGGACAGTTTCAAACTTTTCTAAAGATGCTGTTACTTCAAAAAAATCGTCTTCATTGGTCATATCATCCGCGCCGGCATCTAAAATCACATTCATCAGGTCATCTTCTGTATAACTTCCTTTTGCAACTGTTATAACACCTTTACGCTCAAAATTCCAGCTTACAGCGCCGGACTCTGCCAGGTTACCGCCGTTTTTAGATAGCAGGTGCCTTAGGTCGGCTACCGTACGGTTCCTATTATCGGTTAGTGATTCAATAATTATCGCAACGCCGCCCGGTCCGTAGCCTTCGTAAGTAATTTCATCGTAACTTACCCCCTCAAGCTCGCCGGTACCCTTCTTAATTGCACGGGTAATGTTATCAGCGGGCATGTTATTGCCCTTCGCATTATTTACAGCAAGCCTAAGCCTGGGGTTAGCATCAGGATCACCGCCGCCGGTACGCGCTGCAACGGTAATTTCTTTGATAATTTTGGTGAATGCTTTACCGCGGGCAGCATCAATTGCACCTTTTTTTCTTTTGATTGTTGACCACTTCGAGTGTCCTGACATACTTAAAAATGGATATTATTACTTTTAAAAAATGTTGTTTGCTATTTCGAGACTTGATGCTATTTGCTATTTGCTATTTGAGATTGTTAGTTGATCCTGATATCTCTTATTCTGAACTGCGTTTTCGTGTTACCGTTCCAGTGATTTTCTTCAACTGAATAAATTATATCAATATTGTTTCCTGTTTTCAGATTATTACGCGAGTCTGTATCCAGATCAGGCGACTGGTAATAAACGCAGTCAAACATATAATTATCGAACCTGCTTCCGTTCTGGCTATTCTTCCTTACTTTAAATACTGTCGTAGAACCATTGTATGTTTTTGGCTCGCCCACTATCTGCAGATTCCTGGTCAGGAAAATCGGCGTCATGTTACCTGGGCCGAATGGCTCAAAATGGCTCAGTATCTTAACAAATCGCTGGTTCACATCGGTTACATCGATTTCCGCATCAACCTTGATCTCGGGAACAAGCAGCTCTTTCCCGTTCACACTGTTATCTATTATACTGCTTGCAATTCGATTAAATGTACTGCGGAATTCTTCAACCTTTTCAATTTCTATTTCAACACCGGCTGCATGATAATGTCCGCCAAACTGCACGACCGCACCGCACTCTTCCGAAGTTCTTTTTATCGCTTCGTAAATATTGAAATTATTTATGCTGCGGGCAGAACCCTTTGCGTAACCGTTGAATGTTGTGAGTATGATCGAAGGACGGTAATATTTCTCAACCATCCTCGATGCTATTATTCCAAGTACGCCTGGATGCCACTCGGGATTATGCAGAACTATCGCCACATCTTCCTTTTCGTCAGCATTAACAACGCCGGTTTTATAAGTTTCGTATGAATTCTGTGCCTGCAGGTAAATTTCGCTGTCGATCTTTTTCCTGTTCGAGTTTTCCATTTCAAGAACGCTCATCAGCTCTTCAGCTTCCAGTATGGATTTGCTTGTAAGGAATTTCACTGCGCGTGTAGCATCGCCAAGCCTGCCTACTGCATTAATGCGCGGCCCGATGGTGAATACAACGTTGGATGTTGTAATATGCTCAAGCTTCAGGCTTGAGTTTTTGAAAATTGTCGCAAAGCTTGGCCTGGGATTGCTCAGTATCTGCCTAAATCCGCAGCTTATCAGCGTGCGGTTCTCATCTAGCACTGGAACCATATCCGCTGCCGTTGCAACAGCAACAAAATCGATCAGGTTATGCCATTCGTCAATATCAAGCTTCTTGCAAACAGCCTGTATAAGCTTGAAAGCAACGCCCGTGCCGCATAGACTTTTGAACGGGTAATTGCAATCCTTCTGCAGTGCATCAAGTATTGCATACGCATCCGGCAATATCTCCGGCGGCTGATGATGGTCGCATATTATCATATCAATGCCAAGGCTATTGGCATAATCAACTTTATCAACCGCGGTTATGCCGCAATCGATAGCCACTATCAGCTTAATGCCGAGGGAATTGGCAACATCTATACCTGTATTTGAGAGTCCGTAACCGTCGGTAAACCTGTCGGGGATAAATACTTCGTTAGGCACACCAAGCTCACGCAGGAACATGTGAAACATAGATACACCCGAAGTACCATCTACATCGTAGTCACCGAATATAAGGATCTTTTCTTTGTTCTTAACAACCTCTACTATTCTTTCCGATGCTTTTTCCATTCCTTTCATAAGGAACGGATCGTAGAGATTGCTTAAATCATGGACGAAGAATTTCTTGGCATCAGCGCGCGAGAATATGTTCCTCGTAACCAGTATTCCGGCTAACGAGGCGGGTACATTTATCTCCTCAGAAAGATTCTTAACCTTTTCTTCATCTGCAGCGCTTGATATTGTCCATTTCTTCTTGATTGCACTGGACATTCAATTTTTATTTATTTTATAGTGCCCGGAGCGAGACTCGAACTCGCACACCGTTACCGGTACTGCGCCCTGAACACAGCGTGTATACCAATTTCACCATCCGGGCTTACCCTAAAACCGCCTCTAAGCGGGTAGTATTTATGATGTACTGCATGAATTTTAAGTTATTCGGCAGTTTAACTACTAAATTTACTAAAATTTTAATGAAATCTCAATTATATTATTAATCCTAACCGTGCAAATATACATAAAATATGCCGAATAACTCGGCAGATCGAGAAAGAAAGAGACACTAATTTCACTAATTCACACGAAATTTCTCTCGTTCCCAAGCTACAGCTTTGGAACGGAACAAACATAGTGCTGTCAGGAGTTACCTCCTGACGGGTATTTATTGTAACTCGAATCGCCCGATTCGATGCGTTTGCGTAAAGCCTACAATCCGGTCAGGCGACCGGATTTACATGGGACTGAATAAAAAATGCCCGGCATATACACACCGGACATTTCTTTAGATTCGTTTTTCTCTGCTTTCCTACTCACTTACTCACCCACTAAAATACTTAACTACTCAACTATTTCAAAAGAACCATTTTCTTTACATCTGTGAAATTGCCGGCTGAAATCTTGCAGAAGTACACGCCACTGGAGAGTCCGGATGCATTAAAGCTTATTTCATAGCTTCCGGGTTTCAGTTCTTCATTTACAAGTAGTGATATTTCTTTGCCGTTAATATCATACACAGACAAGAATGTCTGTGCTACTGAAATGCCGCTTACATCAAATTTTATTTTTGTTACCGGATTAAATGGATTTGGGTAATTCTGATATA
>JACSRQ010000167.1 GCA_014879675.1 Ignavibacteria bacterium | reverse complement strand
TGTGGAACACACCCCGGCGCTTCGCGCCACCCCTCTCCAGAGGGGAATTAGAATCTTTTCACCTGTAACATTTATTTACAGTTTAATTACATTAAAATCATAATATTTGCAGGCGTTAACGCTATTTTTGTGATGTAATAATAAACTAATAAACCTGCATAGCGCAGGTACAAATGGAGTAACACAGAAATGTCAGATATGAATACATTCAATAATCCGCCTGAAGCAGTGAATGCAAATACTAAAAAGCCGGGCCGCGGCAGGAAAAGAAAAATAATCATCGGTGCGGTACTGGTTCTGTTTATCATAACAGGCGTTGCGGGTTTAGGATTTGCGCGCGGCTTTTATGATAAGCACAGGGGTGACGGCCCATGGGGATTTATGATAGGAAAGATTGCAGGCGAGCTTGATCTGAACGATCAGCAGAAATCTGAAGTAGAAAAGATCAAAGAAGAGATCAAAGCGAAGATGGAAGCAAACCGTCCGGATAGAGAAAATGATATGGCTGTTATGGAGCAGATGTTCCGCAGCGATACGTTTGATAAACAGAAAGCTTTAGAGCATTTCAAACAGCAGGATGCTAAGCGCGATGAAATGAGAAACTTCATGCTTGATGAAGCCGCAAAATTTCACAGCATATTAACTCCCGACCAGAGAAACAAAGCCGTTGACAAGATGAAAGAATTCCGCCAGAAAAAACATGACCGAAAAGATAAAAAAGAAGACAGGAAGTTAAAATAAACCTGCCTTGGGTTTTACAGTGACATAGTTTTATGTAGTTTCTGCAAATTTGTATCACTATTTTGGAAACGCGACTAGCGGGAGGTATTTATCCTCCCGTTTTTTAAAAATGAAAGATGTTTTTAAGTTTTAACAATGAATAAAATAGAATACTATGTCTAAATCAATTCTGATAATAGATGATGACAGCAAGCTTAACGATCTGCTGCAGGAGTACCTTGGGAAGAATAATTTTATAACCACTGCTGTTGAAAATCCAAAGGATGGCCTGGTAAAGCTGAAAAACAATCATTACGACCTGATAATCCTCGATGTGATGCTGCCTGAAATGGATGGCTTTGAAACAGTTAAGCAGATCAGGAAAGATTATGAAACGCCGGTTGTAATGCTGACCGCAAGGGGAGAAGTGACTGATAAAATTGTGGGACTCGAGCTTGGCGCCGATGATTATATGCCGAAGCCGTTCGAGCCGAGAGAGCTTCTCGCGCGGATACAATCAGTACTCAGGCGCAGCGAGCTTAAGCTGAAAAAAAATGAAATGCTGAAGCTTAAAGGGCTGGTTGTCGATCCGAACAAGCGGACAGCACAGTTCAACAACAAAGATATGGAGCTTACTTCTACCGAGTATGAGCTGCTACTGCTGCTGGTTAAGAATAATGGCAAAGTGCTTTCACGCGATGAGATAATGCAGAATACCCGCGGTATTTCGTGGATGTCATTTGACCGCTCTGTTGATGTAATGGTATCAAGGCTGCGGAATAAGTTTAAATCACTTGGCAACAAAAAGGACCAGGTTATTAAAACAGTTCACGGCATAGGCTACATGTTTTTTCTTGACGAGGTGAAAGAGTGAAGTTCAAGCTTCCAAATCCATCGATCTTCCTTAAGCTCATTCTGACCGTATTTATTTTCGGGCTGCTTGTTAATCTGTGCGTAATATTTGTTATCAGGCTTAATACCGATAACAAACCCAGGAAGTATTTAAGGGATTTCGTAAGGAAAATGGAACGCAGCCTTGTGTATGAAGTTGGCATCCCCCCTGATACAGTTAAGGCTAAGCAAATATGCGAAGATCTGGGAATTGATATGCGTTTTGAAGGCGGCGGAAAGTTCTGGTACACCAATGAAGAAATGCCGACTCTTGGCGATATATTGGAAGATCCGGAATCGCGCAGAAGATTTGATGAAGATGAATCAATAATTGTTGATTACAGGGGCAGGCCTTTTTCGGTCATCCGGTATCCGCAAGGCGTTTTTATAATCAAACCGATGGATCCGCAGGGCTTTTTCAAGCCTGAGCGTGCAATACTGCTTTTGATAGCACTTATCAGTTTGATAATAACTTTGCTGTATTTCCTGATACGCAAGTTATTCCGTCCGCTTAAAGATCTCACCAAAGCTGTCGAGGAAATTGGAGAAGGAAATTATACTCCAAAACTGCCTTTAAACAGAAAAGATGAGCTGGGCGATCTTGCAGTATCGATCAATGAAATGTCTTCTAAGATCAGCAGCTCAATTAAATCAAAGGAGCAGCTGCTTATTGATGTATCGCATGAGCTGCGCTCACCGCTTACGCGGATAAAGCTTGGACTGGAAGTAGGCTCATCAAAAGAGAAGATCGAAGAAGATGTGATCGAAATGGAAAAAATGATAACCGGCCTGCTTGAAAGCTATAGGGCTGATGCCGGATTTAACTCCATCAAACCGGTTAAAGCTGATCTCACAGAGCTGCTTGAAGAAACAGTTGCAGAGTATGATAATCCGGAAAGGCTGAAATTTTCCACAACCGAAGGTGAAGTATGCGCCAATATTGATATGGATAAGATGCAGATAGTTTTCAGGAACCTGATAGATAATGCATTGAAGTATTCTGCCGGAGAAATAAACGTCACTCTCCGAAAGCCCGCAAAAGCAGGTGAAGTGGAAATTTCAATCAAGGATTCCGGCTCGGGCATTGACGCCGAAGACCTTAAGTTTGTTTTTGAGCCTTTCTACCGGGCAGACCGCTCGCGCTCAAGGCGTACAGGCGGTTTCGGACTCGGGCTATCGATCTGTAAAAAGATAATGGATGCGCATAAGGGCGAGATATTGATAAGAAGCAAAGTGAACGAAGGCACCGAGGCGATACTGAAGCTAAAGACAATTAAATAAAAAGGCGTTCAATTCTGAACGCCTGATGGTTTTTGGTTTATTTTATAATGCGGGTTACTCAGCCCGCTTTTTTCATTTCCTGCGGTTCGTGTCTCAGAAGCCTTAATGCTTTGTTAAACGATTCAACACTGTTGATCTGTATCGCTTCGTACGAGTTTTCCCAGAATATCCTGCCATGCTTGCCGTGGAACTGGTTCAGCAGAATTGTTGACCTGTTCTTGAATTCCGAGAGTATTTTAGGAACATATTTTGATGGATTATCCATTGTGGAATCGTTATCTATCATAATGATTCCGCTGAATGAGCCGGGAGAAACTGAATAATCACCCAATATACAAAGCGGGAATTTTGACGGAAGCTCTTTCCACGATTTAACTACAATTTTACCCTCAAGCTTTTCTTTAAATTCACCTGATTCATACTTGCCAAAATACTCTTTGCCTTCTCTTGACTTAAACGAAACATAACTGATGTTATATTTGCTGAATCCAACAGGCGATAGCCCGCTGAGGAATTTATAGATGAAAATATTATTTTGAACTTGTGGGATCATTTTTTCAAATATAATTTTTCGTTACGAAAATACCGTAACCTTTTTAGGGTATTTTATTTGGCGAAAACAGGCCAAAATTGAGGGTTTCTATAAAAGATAGCGCTCTTAGAGGCGGACCCATTGTGATTCTTCGTATGTCTTACTCATCCGATGACTGACAAAATTGATTTCCTGATACTTCTGAGGAGTTGAGTCATCGGATGAGTGAGCTAACAATCTGGAACAACCCCTATTGTTTGAAGCGAACCCCCATTGCAATATTTCGCGATGCAGCTTCTTGTTACTTTCTTTTGAGCGATCCCCGCATCAAGTGCGGGGCAGGCTCAGAAAGTAACCAAAGAAAAATCGCCGGCTGATGCAAACCAGCCTGAACTCTGAGAACGCATTAGCCGCAAAAAATAACTCGGCTTCGCCTCAAACAAATTTTTTGTTTTTATGATCGCGTTCTCAGAGTTCTATTTCGGCTGTTTTGCATAGGCCGGGGTTGAGTCACCCTGAAAAAATGCGGTAAAAAACCCCTTGAAAAGGGAGAGGATATCTCCAGTGTTCGTTTTGTATTGATTGAAACCATATTGTTTTCCATAGTGAATTTTAGTCGGGGGTTTGGCTTTTAAAAGCGAACCCCCATTGTGATTTTTCGATGAGCTTAGAATCATCATTCAATCTTCGCTATCGTCTTTGAAAGCAATCATCCCCCCTTCATAGAAGCCGAAGGGGGGACTACAAGCTGGACTTTGTCCCCCCTTTCGCTTTTTAAAAGGGGGGAGTTTTGTTTCAAGATTCGTTTTGTATTGATTGAAACCAAATTGTATTCCATCGTAAATTCTTGTCGGGGGTTTAGATTTTAGAGGGCTGCACTTTCCAATAAACAAAAGGTGGAAAGAAATCTAAAAACCGATCCGCTTGTCATACCTGCTTAGACCTGTCTGCCCCGGCAGAAAGTATGATCCCGCAATCGGGATTTCGCCTGCGGCTCAACAAGCAGCTTGTGACCTGCCGAAATTTTCACTCGGGGGTTTGGCTTTTAGAAGCGAACCCTACATTTTTCCTTTGAACAAAATTGTTTGCGGCAGGCAAGCCGTGCCGCCTACATTCTCTGCACATTAGCATGGAATCTAACAGAGTGTTTTGCGCATCTAAAACCTGCCTTTTTGGTCATTTCTTATTAAATTGAATAAGATTCTAATTTTGAGTAATTTTGAAATTGCTCAAAAAACGGTTTATTTGAAGAAAGTTTTAATAATTTCATACTATTTCCCGCCCATGGGTATGGGTGGAGTGCAGCGCACTGCAAAATTTGCCAAGTATCTTGGCAAATTTGGATGGCAGCCCTATGTGCTTACAGTTACTCCTAAGATGTATCTCGCCAGCGATAATTGCCTGCTGCATGAAATGTTGTCAAGCGGAGTGAAAATATTCCGCACGGGCAGCGGTGAAGTCAACGGCGAGTCAGGCAAAGTTGTGAAGTTTAAAAAAGATTCTAACCGTAAGCTGCTGAGCAACATTTCGCAAACCTTCTTGCTGCCGGATTCAAAAATATTCTGGAAATCACCCGCACTTACATTGGCAGAAAAGATTGTTAAAGAAGAAGGAATCGAAATGATATTTGCAACTGCGCCGCCTTACACTGATTTTCTTATCGCATGCGAACTAAAGGAAAAAACCGGGCTCCCCGTTGTGGTTGATTACAGGGATTCATGGATAGACTGCCCTAATAATTTCTACCCTACGCCGCTGCATAAAAACATCCACCGCAAAATGGAAACGCATGTACTTGAACACGCGGATAAAGTAGTTACAATAAATGATAGGATCAAAGAGCTCATTCATTTAAGGTATCCGTTCGTTAAGGATGAGAAAGTTATGGTTATACCGCAGGGATTTGATCCTGATGATTTCGATCAATCTAAACATGCCTCAAAAAATGGTACGCCGGGAAAGATGAGAATTACGTATTCCGGAAGTTTTCTGAATTATTACACACCGAAATATTTCCTGGATGGCCTCAAAGCAGCGATCGATAGAGTCCCCGAAATGCGCAGCAATGTTGAAGCATGTTTTGTCGGCACATTTCCAGAAGAATACAGGGAGTATATCCGCGGACTCGGAATTGAAGAGTGTGTGAATATCACCGGATATGTTGAACACTCGGTTTGCACATCATATTTACGGGATTCCCATGTATTATGGATGATGATAAATAAGAGCGAAAGAAGTGACCTGCACTCAACTGGTAAGCTGTATGAGTATCTTGGGGCCGGAAAGCCAATACTTGCCTGTGTACCTGAAGGAGTGGCAAGGAAATCGCTGGAAGGACACGGCGCATCGATATTAACCGAGCCTGATGATACGGCTGCAATAACAAATGCGCTGATATCACTGTACGAAAATTTTAAGAAAGGTACGCTGCCGATTCCTTCAATAGAAATGACTTCTATTTATGACAGAAAGAAGCTCACCGGTAAGCTTGCCGAAGAGTTTACAAGATTGGCAGAAGTACATTCACAGGAAACAATAAAAGTATAAATATTCAGATCAGTTAATGAAAGTCTTAGTAATCGGCAGCGGCGGCAGAGAGCATGTAATAGCGTGGAAACTGAAACAGAGTCCGCTGGTTACCAAGTTGTATTGCGCGCCGGGAAATGCCGGTACCATTGATTCCGCGGAAAATGTAAATATCAAAGCGGACGATACCAGTGGATTGCTAAAGTTCGTTGAAGATAATAAGATCGATTTTACCGTAGTTGGCCCAGAAGTTCCGCTGGAAAAGGGAATAGTTGATATATTCAGTTCAAAAGGATTGAAGATATTCGGTCCGTCAAAAGCGGCTGCAAGGCTTGAAAACAGCAAGAGTTTTTCAAAAGATTTTATGCAGAAGTATGGGATCCCCACTGCTGCATATAATGTATTTTCTGCCGATGAAAGCAGTAAGGCAAAGGAGTGCCTTGCGGAAGCAGCGTACCCGCTGGTTATAAAGGCCGATGGCCTCGCCGCAGGGAAAGGTGTTATCATTTGCTCATCGCATGAGGAAGCAGCAGCAGCGATAGAGGATATCCTCGAAAGCAAAGTATTCGGCTCTGCAGGAAGCAGTATTGTGGTAGAAGAATTTCTTGAAGGCTCGGAAGCATCAATATTTGCCATATGCGATGGTACAAATTACGTTGTGCTGCCATCATCTCAGGATCACAAAAAGATCGGAGAAAATGAAACAGGCAAAAATACCGGCGGTATGGGTAGTTATGCACCGGCAGTGAAAGTGGTAACTCCTGAAATTCTCGAAAAAGTTAAGAAGCGTATCATTGAGCCTGTTCTGCAGAATATGAAAAATGATCGCGCTGAGTTCAAAGGCTGCCTGTACTGCGGCCTTATGATAGATAAAAATGGCGACCCGTTTGTGATAGAGTTCAATACCCGTTTCGGCGATCCTGAAACGCAGGCGGTTCTGCCGCTGGTGAAAAGCGATCTGCTGGAAATGTTCATGGCATCTGAATCAGGCAATATGGATAAATACAAGCTTGAGTTGAATGAAGGATACTGCTGCTGCGTTGTGCTTGCATCAGGCGGATATCCCGATGGCTATGAAACAGGGAAACAGATATCCGGGCTGGATAACATCTCAGATGATTGCCTGGTATTCCATGCCGGAACACGAACGGAAAATGGAGAGATTGTATCTTCAGGCGGCAGAGTTTTGAATGTAGTGGGCTATTCGAAAAACAGTTTAAAAGAAGCAATAAATACCGCTTACGAAAATGCGGAAAAAATGGAATTTGAAAATAAATACTTCAGAAAAGATATAGCCACCAAAGGGCTTTAAAAACGAGCAAAAAAAAATGAATATTTTAGTAACAGGCGGCGCAGGATTCATAGGTTCAAATATTGTTGATGCTTATGTTGCCAAAGGGCATAATGTTATCATTATTGATAATATGTCAACAGGTGTTAAGGAGTACATAAATCCAAAAGCTAAGTTTTATGAACTGGATGTATGTGATGCAGGTATTTCGAAAGTGTTTGAAGAAAACAAGATCGATCTGATCAACCATCATGCTGCGCAGATAGACCTGCGCAAATCGGTAGATGACCCTGCATTTGATATAAATGTGAACATTGCAGGTTCGGTTAACCTGCTGCAGAATGCCATTAAAAGCGGCGTGAAGAAATTCATCTTCGCTTCAACAGGGGGAGCAATATACGGCGAGCACGACTATTTCCCCGCTGATGAAGAGCATCCAACCCGTCCATACGCGCCCTATGGCATTAATAAAATGTGCGTAGAAAAGTATCTATACTATTATAATCATGTTTACGGATTGGATTATGTGGTGCTCAGGTATGCAAATGTTTATGGCCCGAGGCAGAATCCACATGGCGAGTGCGGCGTGATAGCAATATTCACAGATAGGATCTTAAGCGGAAATCAGCCGTTGATAAACGGTCCTGGTGACCAGACCCGTGATTATGTTTTTGTAAATGATGTGGTAAATGCAAATGTTCTTGCTGTTGATGCAAAGGGCCCTGTTATATACAATGTGGCTACAACAAAAGAAACGGATGTGAACTATATTTTTAACAGGATAAACAAATTCGCAGGTACAAAATTTGAAGAGAAACACGGACCCGCAAAGCTTGGTGAACAGAAACGCTCGGTGTTAAGTTATGAAAAGATAAAGAAGGAGTTGGGCTGGGTTCCTAAAACAGAGATCGAAGAAGGCTTGAGGATCACAACCGAGTTTTTTAAGAAGTAGATAAAGCAACTTTAATTTAATATAATTTTGATAAACGATTTAGCAGAAAAAATTCTGCGTTCCGAAAAAGCAGCGATCGCAAGAGGGATATCACTTGTTGAAAACGAATCACCCCAGGCGAGTGTGCTGCTGAAAAAGCTGTATAAAAATACCGGCAGAGCTTATCTTGTTGGTATTACCGGCCCTCCGGGCGCAGGGAAGAGTACAATTACAAACAGTCTGACCAAGCTGTTGAGAGCCAAAGGGCATACAGTGGGAGTGATAGCGGTAGATCCAACAAGTCCGTTTACCGGCGGTGCTTTGCTCGGCGATAGGATCCGTATGCAGGATTCCGGCACAGATGAAGAAGTGTTTATAAGGTCAATGGCAACCCGCGGCAGTCTTGGCGGACTCTCACGCAAAGCCAAAGAGGCTTGCGAGATACTGGATGCATCAGGAAAGGAATTTATTATCATTGAAACAGTTGGCGTGGGACAATCTGAGCTTGATATTGCTCAGACAGCAGATACTACTATTGTAGTGCTGGTGCCCGAATCAGGTGACGCAGTGCAGACAATGAAGGCAGGATTGATGGAAATAGGTGATATATTTGTAATAAATAAATCAGATAGGGAAGGCTCAGAGGCACTTGGCATAGCATTAAGAACAATGCTGCATTTAAAGATGACAAGAGAAAGCGACAGGGAAACCCCGGTTGTTAAAACGGTTGCATCACGCGGAAAAGGCATTGATGAGCTTCTGGATCTTATACTCAGGCATAAGGATTACCTTGCGCAAAAAGGTAAGCTGGAAAGCAAACGCAGAGAAAACCTGCTGAAGCAGATCAATGAACTTGTGAATCACAGGCTGGAACATAAGTTCTGGACTGCAGAAAAGAAGAGCCAGCTGGATGAAAAAATAGCCCTCATCTCCGGCAGGGAGATAACTCCCTATGATTTTGTTGACGGACTTTTCACAGACAAGTAATTTATAATTTAAATATATATAATAATCATGAACTTTAATCTATCAGAGAGTAATTTAGAGATTCAAAAGCTTGCAAGGGATTTTGCCCAAAGCAGGATAGCCCCGAATGTTATGAAGTATGATGAGACTTCGGAATTCCCCTGGGATATTGCCAATGAGCTGGCGGCAATGGGGTTCATGGGTATTATGTTCCCCGAAGAGTATGAAGGCTCGAATCTCTCTATATTAGACTATGCTATTATAGTGGAAGAAATTTCCAAAGCTGATCCCTCGATGGGATTGACAGTTGCTTCGCATAACGGCTTGTGTACCAACCACATATATACATTTTCAAATGATGAGCTGAAAAAGAAATACGTACCCGATCTTGCTTCAGGCAGGAAGCTTGGCGCATGGGGACTTACAGAGAGTGTTTCAGGAAGCGATGCGGCAAGTATGGTAACTACTGCGGTTAAGGATGGCGACTATTATATACTAAATGGAAGCAAGAGCTTCATTACACAGGGCGGGGTAGGGCAAACTGCGGTTGTTACTGCCGTTACCGATAAATCCAAAGGCTCAAGAGGTATATCGGCTTTTATAGTTGAAAAAGCATTTGAGGGCTTCAGTGTTGGCAAGAAGGAAAATAAGCTTGGAATGAGATCAAGCGATACCTGCGAGCTGGTTTTTGATAATTGCAGAGTTCCCGCCGCAAACCTTATCGGCAAAGAAGGCGAAGGATTCAAACAATGCATGCAGATACTTGATGGCGGCAGGATCTCTATCGCTGCGCTATCGGTTGGTATCGCACAGGCGGCTTTGGAGCACTCGGTGAAGTATTCGAAGCAGCGCAAGCAGTTCGGCAAAAGCCTTTCTGAATTTCAGGGTATCCAGTTCAAAATTGCAGATATGGCGACCGAAGTTGAAGCGGCAAGACTACTGACATACAAAGCTGCTGTTATGAGAGATGAAGGCAAGGATTTCAAATTTGCAGCTTCTCTCGCCAAATATTATGCCAGTGAGATTGCATGCAAAGCCACAAACGAGGCGATACAGATACACGGCGGCTATGGATTTATAAAAGAATTCCCGGTTGAAAAGCTTTACAGGGATGTTAAACTCACAACTATTGGCGAAGGCACAAGTGAAGTTCAGAAGATGATCATGGCAAGAGCTTTGGTGGAAATGTATTAAATTATCAGTTCCAGGAAATGTTGTTTTTCCTGCAGAAATCTATTGCCCCCGTATTGCCAAGCTTTGCTGCGGTCTTCATTTCATTAATACCTTCAGCATTATTGCCGGTTTTGAAAAAAGCTGCCCCAAGATTAAAATGAGCTGTGGAATATTCGGGGTCAATTTCTACTGCTTTTCGAAAGCTGGAAATTGCACTATTATTATCACCCTTTGTGCCGTATGCTTTACCCAGATTATTATATGCAATTGCGAAATTGGGGTCAATATCAACTGCTTTTTTGTAATAATCAATTGACTTGTCAATTTCGTTTTTATTGCTGTAAACTAACCCCAGGCTCATGTAAGCCTCGGCGTACCTGCTGTTAAGCTCAATTGCCTTATTAAAATACTCAATGGCTTTGTCATAATTTGCCTTAGCGCTATAAACCAATCCCAGATTGTTATATGCGGCAGCATAGTTCGCATTTACCCTGATCGCACTGGTAAAGTCGTTTTCTGCTTCTGTGTATTTTCTGTTTTCAAGAAAAAGTGTTCCCCTGTTGTTATAGCCTATTGCATTATTCGGGTACTTGGAGATCATATCACTATATAATGTCATGCTGTTTTTCCAGATCTCTCCCTGTACCCTTGTGGAATATGAAAGTAATAATACATACACAATAAAAAGCCCAAGTGCTAACTTCTGTAATATTGGCTTTTTAAGAGATAGTGTGTAAAGTTTATCCATGTAGTAAGCAACTATCAGGAAAACACCGAGCAATGGAATGTATGCGAACCTGTCTGCGGCAATCGCACGTCCAACAGGTATTATCTGGAGAACAGGCAAAATTGTTATAGTATAAAAAAGTATTCCAAAGACCAATATTTTATCAGACTTACTGAACCGATAAAGTAAATAGATGATCAGGCCGAACAGTATAGGCGCAAGGTAGAACAATACCGGCAAACTTCCTTTGAGTGGGTCAGGATAAGGATAAAATGCAGATAGATTGATTGGAAAGATCGCCTGGTAAATATAAAAGCAGTAGTTATAGAAAAAGATCAGTATCCTATCATAAAATGCAAAATTGGGAACCTCAAGCTGCATCCCTTCGAAATGCTGGCTATACTGAGCCTTCAGATTTATTATGCCAAACAATATAGAGACGACAAATAAAGGAATTTTCTCTTTGAGAGTTCGGATGTGAAATTCTTTGTTCTGAAAATAATCTACAGCTATCAATATGATCGGAAATGTTACTGCAGAGGCTTTAGATAAACAGGAAAGAATAAAGAAAAGAAATACATAAAAGCTGAGTTTTTTATCTTTGCGCTGCGAATCAACAATATAAAAATATAATGAAAGCAGCATAAAGAAAGAATAAAGCATATCCTTCCTTTCCGTAATCCATGCAACCGATTCCACATGAAGAGGATGCACTGCAAACAATATCGAAACTATCAAAGCAATATTGTATTTCCTGAACAATTTTAGAATTACCAGAAATACTAATATTGAACTTGCTATATGGAAAATCAGGTTTATTAGGTGATATACAAAGGGGTTTAATTCAAAAAAATGGTATTCAACAGCATACGAAATGGTTACCAGTGGATGATAATGATTAAGCCTTGGAGTGGTGAATATTTCGTAAATGTTGTGTGCTGAAAGTGACCGTACTGTGGGGTTGTTTACTAACATTTCTTCATCGTCCCAATTGGTAAAGGAATTATCCAGGATTGAAGAATAGGATATCAAAGATACCGCTATAATAATCAAGATCGTGTAGAGGATTGATCTGTTTGGCGTTATTTCAGGGATCTTCGCCATGTTATTTTTCTTCTTTGGTGCAGTTGTTGTCATTTTCGCGGCATTGGTCCAGAAAGAATAATGTTTTTTTGTAGGATTAGCGGACTTAACTGCTATATAAGCCCTGCCTGCTAAAGTTTCAAAAAATTGTAAACTTAAAATATCGAATGAATTGCTGTTGTTTCATTTAGCCAAAAATTGTTGTCCATAAAATATAATCTAGAACAAGCGTCATTGCGGCTGCGAGCACAAACGCGCGAATGGTCGCATTACCAACTCCCTGCGCGCCGCCCATTGCGTTAAGCCCGACATGGCATCCCAATATAGAAGTGGAAGCCCCGAAGAAAAACGCCTTGATGAGTCCGCCGGCAATATCCTTAATATCAAAAACTCTTTTTGCGCTGTTGAAAAATACCTGCGCAGACACATCCTGGAAAAGGTAAGCAACAAGGAATGCGCCCATTATAGCAATGAAGTTAGCAATTATTGTCAGTACAGGAAGCATTACTATGCACGCAAGGAATCTTGGCATAACAAGGTATCGCACAGGGTTTATTGCAAGTGACTCCAGTGCATCGATCTGTTCGGTAACTTTCATTGTACCTATTTCGGCAGCCATAGAAGCGCCGACCCTGCCGGCAAGAACAATTGCCGTCAGTACCGGTCCCAGTTCAATAAAAATAGCTTTGGTCACAGCGGATCCAAGGTATGAAAGAGAAATAAATCCCTGGAATTG
>JACSRQ010000194.1 GCA_014879675.1 Ignavibacteria bacterium | reverse complement strand
AAAGATACTCGTGCCACGAAATTAGAAAATAAGCTGCGTAAGGTATCATCAAACAATTGTATAATGTAAAATTCCACAGGCCTCGATTCGTAGCACGAGAAAATCGCCCACTCACCGACTCTCCAATTCACCTACTCAACCACTCACCCACTCACCTACTCACCAACTTACCTATTCACTATTTCAATATTTCACCACTTCACTATTTGAGTCCGTTCCTCTGCCGAAAAATGCAAAATACAATGTGCCAAGTATCCCGAATCCGGTTGCGAGGAAGAGATTTAGTTCAGGCGAGACTTTCCACAATACGCCCCCTAAAAATCCCGCAAATGCTACAGTACCATCGCGGATGAAGTAATACATGCCAAAACTTCTTGCTTCAAGTCCTTTGCGGGAGAGCTCCAGAATGAGAGCTTTTCTCGTCGGCTCACCGAATTCTTTAAGTCCCCGTATAAAAAATGCAATTGCCAGCAGCCAGAACGTATTGCTGAAATATAACATGAATGGAAATATTGTGAAGAAGATAAATGTAATTACCACAAACGGTTTCTTTTCCAGCCTGTCGGAATAAGTTGCTACGGGAATGAATATCAGTGCTGATGTAATCATTTCAATTGCCGTCAAATAGCCAAACTCGCTTGCTGAGATTTTTACGACATTCAGGCACCATATTACAACAAATACATAAGGGATCTGCTCGCAAAATCGTACCAGTATATCAGAGACAAGCAGATTTTTCAGCTTCTTATCGAATGTTCTCCATAGCTCGAGTGGATGAATTTTTTCAGGCTTCTCTTCTTTGGAATCTGTGGTAAGCTTATTGATGAATATCATTCCAACAAGTGAAAGTGCGATCGAAATGCCGAATGCGATCTTTATACCTGTAAGCAATCCGTAAGTAACGATCAGGTAGCCGCCTATTATTGGACCAAGAGCCATAGGTACACGGCGGATGAGTGAATGCATCGATATCCCCATTACGGTTTTGCCCTTGCCAAGTGTTTTGGTAATTAGACTCATAGAGCCCGGCAGCGCGACATTTGACCATCCGAAGAAAAAGAGCATTCCTATGAAAACGGCTATCCAGCTATCAAACACAATCGCAATAACATAGCCAAATATTGCCATTATGCTGAAAACCAGGAATGCTTTGCGGTTACCCAGATGATCGGCAATATACCCTCCGGGCAAAGCCCAAACGGCGCCGAGAAAGTTCTGCAGGAATCCGAATGCGCCTATAATAATTATCGATGCGCCAAGTCCATCGAGATATTTTGGAATGAACCGCTCCCACAGCTTCTCGCCGGTGTACATCAGCACGGTTAATCCAAGCATAAGGACAATATTGCGCTTAAGCCCGAGGTAGTTGGCAGTTTTCTTCATGCCGCTTTCCCCCGTTACAGCAACTCTGGGCTCTTTGTTTGTGATTTTTTTGTTCACGAAACAAAATTAATGCAAAGTGATTTCAAACGTAAGGATTAAATGTATGCCGTGCTTATAATAGTAGCAATTCAATCTTCTTTTCTAAAGAACGTCAATCAAATCTTCTTTAGCTATCTCACAACTTTTCAGAATCTTGGTTAATAACCCTGGACCCAATGTTTCATTTGAATGAACGGGCACAACAGTCGCTCTGCCATCTGAATGCTGCAAAAAATGGTGGCTGCCTTTTATGCGGATTACTTCAAAACCAATCCTGGATAATGCTTTTACAAGATCTTTGCCCGAAATCCTAGGAAGCCTTGTCATACTCTATAATAATTCTCTGAACACCAATGAAATCGTTTTGTTCAAAATCCTTGCCCTCAACTTCCAGACACAATTCAATCGCTTCCTGCATTCTTTCCATAAGCTCATCTAATGATTTTGCCTGGGAATGACATCCCTTCAAATCCGAAACTGACCCGACATAATATCCTTCCGAGTCACGTTCAATAATCACGTTAAATTCTTTTCTCATATCATTATATTTTAGTAAAGTTATCTATTTTTAAATCAAAAATCTATAAAAAAAGAGAGCCTTTCAGCCCTCTTTAATCTCTTTACTTTGAGACACAGGCAACACCTGTGTCGAAATCCCTCCTTGGCGGACTATACACTCAACTCACTCCATGTAACTCTCGATCGGTTCGCATGAGCAAATGAAATTCCTGTCGCCATACGCATCATCAACCCTTGCAACTGCCGGCCAGAATTTCTGATCCTTCAATCCTTCAACCGGGTATGCAGCCTTGGTGCGTGAATACGGATGTTTCCATTCATCCGAAACAACCTCAAGTGCAGTGTGGGGAGCATTTTTCAGAACATTATCTGTTTTATCCGCCTTGCCGTCTTCAATTTCGCGGATCTCTTCGCGTATGGCTATCATCGCATCGCAGAATCTATCGAGCTCGAATTTGGATTCGGATTCAGTCGGTTCTACCATCAGCGTACCCGGTACGGGGAAAGAAACCGTCGGTGCATGGAAGCCGTAATCCATAAGCCTCTTTGCAATATCGCCAACTTCAACACCGCATCTCTTGAATTCCCTCATATCGAATATCATCTCATGTGCAACCCTGTCGTTTGATCCTGTATATAGAACCTTGTAAATTCCTTTAAGTTTTGAAGCGATATAATTCGCATTCAGTATTGCAGCCTTGGTTGCTTCGGTAAGTCCTGCTCCGCCCATCATCTTGATATATGCGTATGAAATGAGCAAAATGCTGGAGCTTCCCCACGGCGCTGCTGATACTGCGTGAATTGCCTTCTCGCCGCCGGTTTTTATAACGGGGTGTCCCGGTAAAAACGGTGCAAGATGTGACGCAACTGCGATGGGTCCCATTCCGGGTCCGCCGCCGCCGTGCGGTATGCAGAAAGTTTTGTGCAGGTTGATGTGGCAAACGTCCGCTCCAATGTAACCCGGACTCGTTAGTCCAACCTGCGCATTTAAGTTTGCGCCATCCATATAGACCTGTCCGCCATATTCGTGTACTATCTCACATATTTCTTTGATCCTGGTTTCAAATACACCGTGTGTGCTTGGGTAAGTGACCATCAAAGCCGAAAGATTATCTTTATACTGCTCTGCTTTTGCTTTCAGGTCATCAACATCAATATCGCCATGCTCCATTGTTTTAACCACAACAACTTTCATTCCCGCCATAACTGCGCTGGCAGGATTTGTACCGTGAGCAGATGCAGGTATTAATACTATATTTCTGTGAGCCTGGTTATTCGATTTGTGATACTCCCTTATAACCATTAAGCCGGAATACTCGCCCTGTGCGCCTGAATTAGGCTGCAGCGATACTGCAGGGAATCCGGTTATTTTAGCCAGCGCATCTTCGAGTCCTTTGAACAATTCTGTATATCCTTCAGCCTGGTCAAGTGGAATGAACGGGTGAAGTGTACCGAACTCCGGCCATGTTACCGGTATCATTTCGGTTGTTGCGTTCAGTTTCATTGTACATGAGCCAAGCGGTATCATCGACATATTAAGCGAGAGGTCTTTATTCTCAAGCTTCTTCATGTATCTCAGCATCTCTGTTTCAGAGTGATACTTGCTGAACACGGGATGCGTCAAAAATTCTGTGGTTCTGTGCAGCTTAGCCGGAAGGCTTGAGCCGCCTTCAGCTGATGTAATTTTCTTTCCTTCGGCAAAGATTGAGAGTATTTCAAGCACATCACGCTCAGTCGTAGTTTCATCAACCGATATGCCGATATATTTATTTTCAAAATACCTGAGGTTTATCTTAGCTTCTTCAAACTTCACTCTAAGCTCGCCGCGTTTCATAGCAGCGCCTACATCTATTTTAAGAGTATCGAAAAAGTATGTATTCAATTGTTTGTATCCAAGCTCTTTGAGTCCGTTATTTAGCATAACTGCCAGGCGGTGGGTTCTTTCAGCAATTGCCTTAATGCCTTTAGGACCGTGGTAAACAGCGAACATACCTGCCATTATAGCAAGCAGTACCTGAGCCGTGCAAATATTGCTTGTAGCTTTTTCTCTTCTTATATGCTGCTCTCTTGTCTGCAGCGCCATCCTGTATGCACGGTTGCCGTTGCGGTCGATCGATATACCGATTATCCTGCCCGGCATAAGCCTGCGGAATTCATCTTTGCAGGCGAAGTATGCAGCATGCGGACCGCCGTAGCCTTTCGGTACGCCGAATCTTTGGGTATTGCCAACTGCAATATCAGCGCCAAACTCGCCCGGCGGTGTTAGCAATGCAAGGCTTAACAGGTCTGCAGCAGCTACACAATATATTCCTTTAGCATGCGCTTTTTCAAACAGCGCGGTATAATCATATATTTCGCCATCTGCTGCGGGATACTGCACAAGTATTCCGAAGATATCATCGGTGAGCTCGGTTTTATTTATATCAGCAACCACAAGCTCAACGCCAATCGGTTCTGTTCTTGTTTTCAGAACGTCGATCGTCTGTGCGAAACACTCGTGTGATACGAGGAACTTGTTAGCATTTTTCTTCTCAGGTTTGCGCGCGGCAAAAAGCAGATGCATGGCCTCGGCAGCAGCAGTACCTTCATCAAGAAGCGAAGCATTTGCAACCGGCAGCCCGGTAAGATCTACAACCATTGTTTGGTAATTCAGCAAAGCTTCCAGCCTGCCCTGTGCAATTTCGGCCTGGTATGGAGTGTATTGTGTGTACCAGCCCGGATTTTCCATAATATTCCTGAGTACAACGGTAGGCGTGAATGTGCCGTAATAGCCGCTGCCAATAAACGAGCGGAAAATTTTATTTTTTAGAGCCAGCTCATGAAGATGCTGAAGCAGTTCCTGCTCTGAAAGCGCATCGCCCAGATCAAGCTGATCTTTGATATGAATTGAATCCGGTACGATCTGGCCGATGAGTTCATCAACTGATCCGGTACCTATGACCCTGAGCATTTCTTTAATATCACGCTCCTGTGGTCCGATATGTCTGTTTAGAAAAGTATGCATTATTATTTTAATATAGAGAGGTGTGTTTTTTTTTAGAAGTAATTAGAAGTATATATTCTGTTCCGGGGGATAAAATACAAATTGATAAAATACATCAAAATTGAATACAACATGATTGAATACAAAATAGGTTAAATACAACAAGATATCATTACAATAACATTTGGGAAATACTAAGCTCCCTTTTTCTTTTTCTTGAGTCCCATCTTCTCAATAACATCAAGGTTCTTCAGAGCGTTACTGGCTGCTTCCTGCTCTGCGGTTTTTTTGGTCCTGCCCTTGCCTATTCCAAGCGCGCGCTGGTTTATCTGCACTTCAACAGTGAACAGCTTATTATGCTCGGGGCCTTCCTGGTTTATTACTTTGTAATCTGGGATATAATCTGTGTTCGCCTGGGTATATTCAAGCAGCTTGCTCTTGTAGTTCTCATCGAATTGGTTGAGCCATTTTACATCAAGCTTTTTGAAGATCTGGTTATTGAGGAAATCCTTCGCCGCATCATATCCCCTATCGAGAAATATTGCGCCAACAAGCGCTTCATAGGCGTCAGATAAAATTGTATCGTAACCATCTTCAATTGATTTAAGTGCCGTAGGCGCGGCAAGCAGGTAAACCTGCAGGTTCATTGCTTTGGCTCTTTCTGCCAAAAATCTCTGGTTAACCAGAACAGAGCGGTACTTGGTAAGATCGCCTTCTTCAGATTCAGGGAAGTTCTTGTAAAGATACTCAGCCACAACCGAATCCAGCACGGCATCGCCAAGATACTCAAGCCTTTCATTCGATGTCAGTTTAACGCCGTTCGTTCCCTTTGTTTTAAGGAATGACCTGTGCGTTAATGCGTTAATGAAAAAATTCTTGTGGATTATCTGGTAATCAATGCTTGATTGGAATGCCTTGAAATCAAAGGAGGCAATTGCGGAATAGATGTCGTCTTCCTCTTTCCGCCTTCTTAACAGAGGGACGAATTTTCTGAGGGTTTTTAATACGCCAAACATATGATCCTGTTCTTCGTGCTGTTTGTCCTATGGACTATATATTCCCGGTAAAATTTACCGGGTTTCTTATTCTTCATACTTTTTAAATACCAACGCTGTGTTATGGCCGCCAAATCCGGAATTATCACACATTACTGTTTTGATCTGCTTTTCAATTGCTTTGTTGGGCACGTAGTTCAGGTCACATTCGGGATCGGGTGTTTCATAATTTATTGTGGGAGGTACAATACCTTTGTTGATAGTAAGCACTGAAGCAATTGATTCAATCGCTCCGGCTGCACCAAGCAAATGTCCTATCATTGATTTGATAGAATGTACCGGGATATCATAAGCATGCGCGCCAAAAACTTTTTTTATGGCGGCAGTTTCATTTTTATCGTTGTAATATGTTGAAGTACCGTGTGCGTTCACACAGTCGATATCTTCGGCTGTTATATCCGCATCTCTGATAGCAATTCGCATTGCTTCAGCAACGCCCTGTCCCTCGGGAGCAGGTTCGGTTATATGATGAGCATCCGCAGTCATACCAATGCCGGCAATTTCACCGTATATCTTTGCGCCGCGTGCTTTGGCAAACTCAAGCTCTTCAAGTATCAAAGTTGCGCCGCCTTCACCCATTACAAAACCATCCCTGTTCTTTTCAAACGGGCGGGAAGCCTTTTCGGGTGCATCGTTGCGTGTTGAAAGCGCCTTCATAGCGTTGAATCCGCCAACGCCCATCGGGCAGATAACTGCCTCGGAGCCGCCGGTAACCATAACATCTGCGTTACCGCGCTGTATGAGCATAACGGAATCGGCAATTGAATGAGCTGAAGTTGTACAGGCTGAAATTGTTGCATAGTTCGGGCCCTTTAATCCGTACACCATCGAGATCCTGCCTGCGGCAATATCAGCAATAAGCATCGGAATAAAGAACGGGCTGATCCTATCGGGGTTGCCCTGTTTATCGTAGAGCTTTCTCTGCTCTTTGTCATATGTCCACATTCCGCCAATACCTGAGCCGTAAACAACGCCTACTCGGTATGGATCTGTTTTGGACATATCAAGACCAGAATCTGCGAATGCCATTTGAGAAGCTGCGAGCGCGAACTGTGTGAACGGGTCAACCCTTGTTGTGAGTTTCCTATCCATATAATTCAGCGGATCAAAATTCTTTACCTGGCAGGCAAATTTTGTGTCAAAATGGGTAGTATCAAAATAAGTAATGGGGCCAGCGCCGCTTTTGCCGGCAACAAGGTTATTCCAAAACTCTTCAACTGTATTACCAAGAGGTGATACTACACCAAGCCCGGTTATAACAACACGCCTTTTTTGCATATTAGTAATTAAGCAACTTTTGATTTAACATAGCTTATTGCATCGCCAACTGTCTGTATCTTTTCCTGGTCTTCATCGGGGATCTGGATGTTGAAACGGTTCTCAAGCTCCATGATCAACTCAACTGTATCGAGTGAATCTGCTCCTAAATCGTTAATAAAAGATGCATTCGGTGTTACTTTTGATTCTTCAACACCAAGTTTTTCAACTATTGCGTCTTTGATCTGGGCTTCTATATCAACTGACATTATTAATTCCTCCTGTTAAGAAATTGAAATATTTATAGAATAATCACAAAAATAGTAATAAAATTACTTATTTTAAAGGGGTATTAAATTCATCTCCGGTTTAAGGGGTGAAACTTTTAACCGGCTTAAAGCATATCAATAAGTAATTAATGGTTTTATAATTCATAAAATATCGATATTTTTGGCACAATGAAAATATTAACAGCTCTAATTACAATATTAATGTCTATTTCAGGTCTTTTCTCCCAGGATTTCTACTACGCAACAGCAAAAGAACCTACACCGGTCTTGAACTCCCCCGATTTTGAAGCAGTGTTCGGAGGTGGAGACGGCATGACCGTCAAAACCGATAATTCCGGATTGATACGGGAGATGGAATTTATCGCCCTGCCCGGCACTGTATTTGAACTCATCGGAGAGTTTGACCACGGCTCGTATAAAATATTTAAAGTCGAGTGCAAAGAGTACGAATATGGCACAGAGCTTTTTGTAGATAGCCGGTTTTTGGAGCTTAAAGAAAACCGCCCGCCGGAGAGAATTCCAGTAGTACCCTCCAAAGAAAAGATATACAGCTTCCTTGATAAAGTTACCGGAAACCGTTATTGCTGGGGCGGAAATTATAACGCAGGCATCAGCAAGTTAATTGAGTTATATCAGCCGAAGGGAGAAATTGCTTCCGAGGTGAAAAATGAATGGATGCTTACCGGGTGTGACTGCTCAGGGCTGATGTATGAAGCTACAAATGGATTCACGCCGCGCAACACAAGCAAACTTGTTGATTACGGCACTGCAGTTGAGATCGCAGGACATTCGGCTGAAGAGATCGCAGCAAAATGCAAACCCTTTGATATGATAGTGTGGAACGGACATGTGATTTATGTTTACGATGAGAAGACATCTATACAAAGCAGCCTATCAATGGGCGGAGTCATTAAGCTTGATCTTATTGAAACTATACGCGGTGTGATGAGCTCCAAATCTCCGGTTAATGATTACAATTCATCGCAGGGTTCAAGGTTTGTGATCCGCAGATGGTTCGAAGACAAATAGCAAATAACAAAAATCAAATAACAATTATATAGTATTGGGTTTTAGATTTTTGGTATTTGGTATTTGGTATTTGGTATTTGGTATTTGCTAATTGCTATTTGATAGAAGCTTTGTTAAGTCTATTCATGATAGCCGCCCCCACTCCCTTTTCAGAGATCTTTTCGCAGTAAATAGTTTTGATTCCCATCTCATCGCATTTATGAAAGAATGAGAACAAATTCATCGCATACTCTTCCGGTGTCCTGCATATTTTTACAAGTTCATATCCCATCGCCAATTTTTTGCTCAACCCAATAAACGCTTTTTTGTTTTTAGAATTCGCAATCTTCGATCCGAAATCCGAAATCAAACGGACATTAGCCTTGGGGCTATAATGCCTGTACTTCTGGCCCGGACTCTTAATCTTTCCCGTTGATCTTCCATACTTCGTTTGTTTATCCAGCTTCTTCAAGTGCTCGAGTGTAATACTGCCCGGCCGCAAAATTACCGGATGCTTGCCTGTGCAATCGATTACTGTTGACTCCAATCCGTACTTAGCATCCGGTCCGGTTAATATACATGGTATTTTCCCCTTCATATCCTTTAGAGCATGTACAAAACTTGTTGGCGAGGGTGAGCCGGATAGATTCGCGCTTGGGGCGGCAATAGGCACGCCGCATGCTTTGATGAATTCGCGCGCGATCTTTGATGCCGGCATGCGGATAGCAATGGTATCAAGTCCACCGGTAACAACATCGGGTACAATTTCATTTTTCCGCAGTATCACAGTAGCCGGCCCAGGGAAAAACTCTTTAATTATCTTTTTAGCCGAAGGTGTAATTTCTTTTACAAGGAAATTTATATCTCTTTTGTATGCAACATGCACAATAAGCGGATTATCTGCCGGCCTGCCCTTTGCCTTAAATATCTTTTTGACCGCCTTTTCATCATATGCATTCGCACCTAATCCATACACCGTTTCTGTAGGAAAGGCCACAATATTGCCCTTTTTGATATGTTGCGAAGCAACTTTGGCTGAATTTATGATTTTGGTTTGCATGTTTATAAATTGAAAGTAATTATAGCGTCCTTTTAAGTACATATTAATAAGAATCAGTAAATTTAATTAGTTGTCCGTGTATATAAACCTCAATTTATACATCTTGTATACTTTGTCTTCATAATGTGCACGGCCGTAGCCAAATAACATACTTATGAAGGATAAAATGGTAAACAACATTGTAAATGAAATTATTGGGTTAAATTTTTCTGGTGTTACTGTAAATGTAAGTTCACTGACAATACAATACTGCATTGCAAAGAGAAACCATACTGTGAAAAAAAGGAAAATTACAATTTCATTTATTTTGGAAACAGAGTAGTTTGTTTTGTAACTTAGCACGTAAGAATATGGACCATAATACTTAATTTCTAATAAATGTATAATGTTCTCCCAATGAGATTGCCATGCCTTGCCTCCCTTATTGATTAATAACCAGGCTGTAGAAAAAAGCATACCTGCACAAATAACGACAAATATCTCATCAGGCATCTCCGACAATGATGAATGTGAAACACGGTAGTTTACAAAATAGACAGTGAAAACTGCTGCTTCAAAGAGCCAAAAGTAGTTTGCCCTTTTCCAATAAGTGTCTATCTCAAAATCCCTAATTTTCCACGCCATATCTATTAACTCTTTCCAGCATTCTCTTTTTTTATTCAATTCTTGAGGAAACTTACTCTCAAATTGATCATAAAATTCTGACTCAGATAATCTTTTCAATTCAAAAGAGGGATTATAATAAAATATCCTTCTAAACTTCTTATTAAAAGTAAACAATAGAATAAATGCAACAATAGTAAAATAAAATATATAAATTGAGTTTACCATAAAAAACTTCCAGTTAATTTACCAACAAACTACTTTCTCTAGACTTGTGATAAAATTCAATATCACAACACAAATGTTCAAACCCTAATTCAAGACTTTTCCTACAAAAATCCGAGTCCGACGAATAATGCGGATAATGAACTTCGTCAAAACAACCTAATTCTTTAAATTTCAGGTAATCGACTATAATCCCAGTACCAGTATTACCTTGCACACTCCATATTTTTCTAATCTCGCCGCAAATCTCAATTGTTGCATAGTCATTTGGTATTCTTGTGAGATGTTCCCAATCAGATGGAAATTTTCGCAGATTAAGATTTTTGAATACACATCCTGCATGTCTCAATTCCTCCTTTTGCCAATCTTTGAAATGCAAACTCCCAAGTGTTGAGAGATTCACATTTTTAGATGAAATGATATCCCAGATATTAAGAAATTTTGTTAACCAATCTTTTTCTAATGGATAACAATCAGGATTTAGGATGCAAAATTTACTGCAATTGACTTCCCCAAAATGTTGCTTAACAATTTTGTTTATTGATTTAGTATAGAATAGGTTTTCTTCTTCCTCATATACGGTTACTCTTTTTTTTAAGTTGTTAAATTTATTAACAATATTCTTTGCAGTACCTGTTTCAGCAGAATTGTCAACTATGATCACTTCATACTCCGTCTTCGTCTCAAATTCCAAATGCTGAAGAAACTTTTCGAGGATATGATATGACCTATATAATGGAACAATTAAAGATATTGGATACATTCTTCTTGCATAATTTGAATTGTTTACAGAACGAACCTAAGGCCAAAAAGATGAGTAAAAATTGTTTGAACTACATTTTTGTATTCTTCTATTTCTTCGTCAGTTACATTAGGCGTGGCAGTGCTGTGTACCAAATCACATCTTTTTTTATAGTAGAATTCAACCTTACTCCAATATTTGTCATATTTAGCACCGGTTAGTAAGTATCTCCTAATTTCCTTTATTACATTCCTTCTACTACTATTTATAGTGCTAAATATACTATCCAGATCGGCTTCGCGATAGGTTTTCCCACTCTGAAATACTAAAAATTCCTTCAGTCCGATTTCAAGTGTACTATCTAATACTAGTAAAGCAATTCTGTTTCTTTGATTATAAGATCTGTGTATTATAAGATCAACAACTTGCAAACTATCGAACAATCCTCTAGTCCAAGGCTTTTCATCTAGTACTTCTCTATTCAGATTTTTTAATCTCTCTTGCGTTGTATGTCGCATTATGGGTATTACTGGCAGGCTCACTTTCTTTATCTCAAAATTGTTTCCCATATCTTCGGTCTGAACTTCATATTTTTCATATTTGGCAACATCAGCCCAAAGACTATTTTTCGACAGACTTCTCGACAGTTTCATGTAATGTCCCGTTATTTCTTTTAATCTACTCTGAATTGCTAAAAACGTATCACTATTGTAATTGAAATTAGATTTGCTACTATTCCAAGGCATTAACTCAGCGGGCCCATTAATGAAAACAAAAATTTTTGCAATGCCACATTCAGGATGCATAATTGCACCAACATTCTCTTCTTTCACTGATTTAACAATCAATCTATTATTGCAATAAAGGTAAACTCCATACTCCGAGGTCGAAGAGATTGTACAAACACCAGCCAATATTTTTACTTGTGCTTTCTCACTTCCATCAAATACATTCATGACATAGCTTTTTGGTCGAAATTCTGGATGACCTGAGAAATTTTCAAATGTTTTGGGTTTTAGTGTAGTGTTATTAAGTACTATTTCTACGTTTCCCATCTGTAAAAATTTTGCGTATACTTCAGATAAATGATTCTTAAGTTTTTCTACTTTTTCAGAATTAATAGTGTATCTGAGCTTTAACAATTCGATATGCGTTTCATTTGCTGGTATTTCATCCACTTTATATATTTCAACCCTCCAAGTTTCTTCATCTCTAAGCCACTCTTCATCATATTCAACTTGATAAGTAATGTCTGCAACATTATGTGTCTTGACAATTATTTTTTTAGCTAGATGTACCACAGCACGTTTCGTTCCAACACCAAATATTCCAATTGTTTGATCAAGTAATGTATTTGAAGTATGACCAGGAGCAACAATCAGTTTCAGATCTTCCTTGACTAATCCACCTGCATTATCTTTAACAAGAATTGTTTGATTGTCTAAGTTTAAACAAATCTCGATTTTTGTTTTCAACTGCATTTCAGTTTTAATCCATATATCTAATGCATTGTCGACTAGTTCACAGATTGCTTTTTCAAAGTCATAATCTGTAATTATTGGGTTGTAAATTTTCTTTGATGGTAAAGCATCAAAATATCCTACAGATAGCTTCATAAAATAGTTCTCCATTTAACAAAAAGAGCCTTACCCGTATTTTCCAACAGGTAAAGCCCTCTATCTAATTTTTCGCGTGATGGGATCGTCTATCTAACTTAAACAATCCAGTAACTGTCTCTTATACACATCTGACGCTGCCGACGACGGA
>JACSRQ010000155.1 GCA_014879675.1 Ignavibacteria bacterium | reverse complement strand
AATTACCCAAACCCATTTAATGCAATGACAAAACTCAAATTTCAAATGTCAAAAGAGGGTTACGCAATTATAAAATTATTTGATATAACAGGTAAGGAAGTTACTGTGATAGTTAACGAAAAATTAAACACCGGAGTGTATGAGATCTTATTTAACGCGAACAATCTTTCAAGCGGGGTTTATTTTTATACTTTAATAATAGATAACAGGATAATTGATACAAAAAAGATGATGTTGTTCAAATAGTCCCGAGTACTCGTGACTATTTGAACAGAAGTCCCGCTCTGCGGGATTAAAAAATCACAGCAGCAGCTATTTGATTAGAGGTACGCTCTGGGTCAATCCCGGTTCACCGCGGTGTACTAATCAAATAGTAGATAACCAATAGTAAAATACAAATAACAAATATTACAATTAACCAAATTATTCATTTTATATAAATGTGTCAATAATAGTATTAATTTACAGAACTTAACCTTTTAATATTATGCTGAACAAAGAGAGATCCGCATTTGGCGGAAAAATAAAACTTACAATATCGCTGCTTTTAATGTTATTAACCCTTGCGTTTATCTTTAAAAATTCATCAGAAAGCGAGGCGGTTTTAGTATCTCCAACCCCGCTTCCGAACAATAACATTACATCAAATTTTTTATTAGGTTCACTGCACTCGGCAATGGATGAGAACTTCGGTGAAGTAAATGAGCTTGGCTTGAACATGTGGCACAGATACACTTTAGGCGCAACCAGCTACCAGCTTGGCAAGAATGTACCTATGGGCTGGATTGATTCAGATTCACTTACGGCTGATAACAATACAACATACATCAGTGATGTAACAGGAATACTGACCGGTATAAAAAATAATAACGGAATGCGAAGCCTGATGCAGAGACCAAAGATAGAATACCTTTGTTACGGCCAGCGGAGCGATTATCAGTGTGAAAAATATAGCATTGACCCCCAGCTGGATTTTTATTCATTTAATGATCATAATACAGGAACGACAGTCCCTGATAGCGGGGGTTACTCGGTATTTTGCAGAGTTCAGAATTCAACCAATAACGGACCGACATGGCACAATCCGGGTTTTGTGGTAAAACGCTTAAAATGCAATACAGAACAAAGCAAGAAACTGGATGATAACCAGTGGCAGGGAGACGACCAGACAACCTGGCATATAAAACCAAGGATAAGGATCGATTCAACAGTAGCAGATAATCCATATAATTTTAATAATCCGGTTTGCAGTTTAAAAATTATTAATGGAGAAGCTGCCACCATGAAAAATTTTATTATAAGAGTAAGACATTTTCTTGATGATTTTGGTAATTATGATGGAAGATATTTGGATGAATTTCGATATGAACCTGGTGATGATTCACTTTTAATCCATAACGCCTGGGGCGATCTTTGGGATTGGCGTTCAAGAGGCAGCAGGCCAAACGATGATGACCGCAGTAAGGTTGATATACAGGTATATTGGTATGGCTTGTGCGATATGTGGATTGATAGAGTGAGAGTGGATAATGATGTGGCGAATAAACTGTTTAAAGGTTATTATGAAGAACCTGGAAGAAACTGGCTCCAATGGGAAGCGGGTATTGCGGCAGCAAATCCCTCACCGTTAAAGTTTTACATAGAAACCATTGAATTCAACAACCTGCCCTGCATTGCGTATGTAAATAAAAAGCTGCAATCAATGGGAGCTAATATTGATATGATGACAGACCTTACGCATTTATACAGTACTCATGTTGACTGGAGTGACAGGGCAACGGTTATGAACGCAGAGCATATTAAAAGATTCTATATTGATTCCGCAGGCTTTAAACAGATACTTTTTGAAAGCTATCCTTTTACATCAGCATATTTTGAGGAGCCGGATTCGGCTGAAACATACAGCCGGATACCTTTCACACTCAATGCAGCCGGACGGAAGGTTCTTGCGGCATCAGTTTCGCCACAGGTTTATGACGACTGGCTTCAGGATAATCTTGACCATTCGCCTTATACACTTGAGCCTGAAGTTATCGCGGATATCCCAGCAACCGATGAATCAGTAAGATGTATTTTTACGCCAAATTTTCCTGAACAGGATAAAGGCCATTTCGGCTTTTGGATGAAACTGGGAAGGGATGTATCACGCTTATCAGGAAAACCTTTTATTTACATGCAGCAGGCACACCAGTGGTTTAAACCTTCTGAAGTAAGACGTGAACCGACAAATGAAGAAATGGAGCTACTGACTAATCTTGCGGTATCCTACGGAGCAAAAGGGATCATTTATTACTGGTTTCCTTCCACCGCTGACAACAGCTATCGCAATACTACATTTAATGTATAGTATTAAAATTTCGAAAGAAAAATTGTAGTCAAATAGTTTATTGTACTTGGGTTGATAATCGTACAGCAGGAGCTCATTGGCTCCCTTTTTATTGGCATAACTTACAGTATTTCTCACGTGAAATCGGTATTAAATACCGTTTTATCTTTTAAATTAGTTACTTATCTTTGTTATCTGAAAATATCAATTATGGGTCAGGAAAATATAAATATAGGTTTAAATCCCGAGGATCTTAAAGGGAAAAAAGTAATTGTCTTCTTCTTCGGTACCAGGCCGGAAATTCTGAAGCTGTTCGTATTATACCGGATTCTGAAGAAATCCGATGAATTCTACCCGCTGCTCTATAACACGGCGCAGCAGAAGATATCAGGCGATATATTATCAAATATCGGAATTCACCCTGATATTACAGCTACAGAGAAGCCAAACCGCTCAAGTGATCTTAACGAGCTTATTGCACATCTGCTAAACGATTTCAACGAGAAGTTCGGTGAGAAGTCACCGGTAAAGAAAGATAACCTGCATGGCATAATTGTGCAGGGCGATACCGCTTCCGCCTTCGCAGGCGCGCTGTGGGGATTCCTGAACCAGATACCTGTATTCCACGCCGAAGCCGGCTTGCGGACACTGGATAAAATGAATCCGTTCCCCGAAGAGTTCATGAGGGAATCCGTTGCGCGTATGGCTACATGGCACTTCGCGCCAAAAGGCATAAACCGCGATAACCTTATCAACGAAGGCATTAAACACGACAAGATATTTGTAATTGGCAACACAATTAACGACGCAATATTTACACTCATCAAAGAAAAAAAGATCAAAGAACCTGCCCAGAAAAATTATATTCTAAGCACATTTCACCGCAGGGAAAACTGGGGCTTCGTGAGCGACTATGCAAAGATACTGAACACTGTAATGGATGATGTTGAAGGATATACTGAAATACTTCATCTCATGCATCCAAACCCGTTGATACAACGCAGCTTCGATGAAGTGATGAACGGGCATGGCCACAAGAAGCTTATCATAATGAAGCCGATACATGACTACTTCGAAATGCTCGGTTATGTTAAAAATGCAGGATGCATACTTACAGATTCCGGCGGGCTGCAGGAAGAGTCGCTGTTCTTCAACGTGCCGTGCGGAGTGCTCAGGAAAACCACCGAGCGCCCGGAAGTACTGAAAAAGAACGCTAAACTTCTTCCTATCGAAAAACCGGTTATTACGGAATTCCTGACTGAGGCTATCGATTACAGGAAAGTTCACCAATCGAAGTATAACTATACATATGGATTTGGCGATTCAAGCTACCTGATATATGAGCTGCTGAAGAAATTCTACGGAATACAAACAGAGTATTCGTTTATGTAGTTTTCAGAAATTTATACAGATTTTGTATTGACCCGGTTAATGACCGGGTTTTTTTATGGGCAATACTGAAATTTTCTGCAGTCCAGTCTACCATTTCTTAACCTTGTCCACATTCCGCCGTAGTCATTTCTGAACGAAGCTGCTTTCTCCGCTTCTTAAGCGTTTCAAGATTATGTAACTTATACTTGTGCATTGTCTAAATACTTTCTCTTTGCTCCCCTCCTTTTTAGAGACCGCGCCAGCGGGATCTAAGGAGGGGCAGACATAACGAGCCTTAGCGAGTTATGGCGGGGTGGTTTAGTTTCGCGTCTTGACAATTAGAAGCATTAAACCACTCCTGGTTCGGCTAATGCCGAACTTTTCCCCTCCTTATAAGCTGCTAATGCAGCTTCGACTGCCAAGGCAGTCAAGAAGGAGGGGAGCTGAAAAAAATATTCATATTTTTCAAAAGCGAAGACCTCAAAGAAAGCCAGCTCATATTAATTTGATTCTTAAATCCGTTTTGTGCATTTTAAACGTATAAGAACAGAAAGAGATTCAGTGTAGGATAGTAAAACAGGAATTCCAAAAAATGGAGCAGAATGTTGAAGAACTTTGTACAAAATATTCTTCTTTTCACTGCGTTGAGCTTTTCCCTGTATTCACAGGAGAAGATTCCCGTTGATGATATTCTGCATTCTGTTCAGCCGGATGCTACCGGTAAACACTCCGTAATAAAAGTGAACCCTGATGAAAGATCATTACCGCCAAATATTGAATTCTACCGCTATGAGCTGAATATGTTTGCCACGCAGAAAAGTGAACAGGAAGAGAAGTTCGATCCTGTATCATCATTCCGCTCGAACATACGCTTTGGCGGCTTCTGGGATAGATATGCTATTGTTAACTACACGCCCGCATTGAATATAGCACCATTCAGCTTTATGGATCTCAGCGCTTACCACAACATGAGTTACTTTGTGCCGATAAAGGCAGTTAAAGAGCATTTCAAAAGCATGGCTGTTCAAAGCGCGGCTGTGCTGGGGATCGAAACAGTCTTCTGTTATGTAAAAATATTCCCGCCGATGCTGCAGCAGATCATTTCATTTTTCTGCAAGAACGCAGTTTTGCAGTTCATGCAGAAAAGAGTACTGAATGAAGGTACAGACCGGGTATTCAGGCATATAAATTACTATTATAGTATGCGGATAAGGTTTTAAAATTTTGCTTTTGTGGCAACAAAAAAGGCTGTCTCATAGAGACAGCCTTTTTTATAAAACTGAGAACCTGTTATTTTACAAGCATCATTTTCTTTGTTGCGGTGAAATCGCTTGCTATAAGTTTATAGAAGTAGATTCCGCTTGAAAGCTTGGATGCGTTGAAGTTTGCTGTATAGTTACCCGGCTGTTCGTAAGCATTGAGAATTGTTTCAATTTCATTGCCAAGAGCGTCATAAACTGCCAGCTTAACGTTTCCTGCTTTAGGAATGCTGAAGTTTATTACTGTTGACGGGTTAAACGGGTTAGGATAGTTCTGTGACAAAGCATATGTGTTAGGAACTTCTGTGCCGTTATGTGTAACGCCGGTTGTGTTTGCTGTAACCCTTACAAGGTCAAGGCTGAATGAAGCACCATCGCTGAATGCATCAAGAACCCACTGCCTGAAGCCGATGTAGATGTTTGAATTGGCAGGAACGAGTGCACCGATGTTGTATTTGTACTGAATATAACCTGAATCAGCAGCAGCAAAATTTAAAAGCTGAACGGTTGTGGTCATAGCTGCAACAGTAGGTGTTGTTGTTGAGATCTTAATATCTACATGATCTAAATAGTTACCGAATTTCCTTAACCAGAAGGTCAATGAATCACCCGGCTGAACGTTTGTGATCTGCGGTGTGATAAGCCATTCATCGTTTGATGAAGAACCGCCGGTTAAATAGTTACAGAAAGCCATTGCTAATCCGCCGCCAACGGGTGTTAATAATGAACCGCCGTTAAAACCCGGAACCGGTGTAACACCTGAAAGCTGTCTTTCCCAGCCTGTAGCGCCTGCAGCAACATTGATCTTTATCCAGCCTGCGGGCGGGAATGTTGTGCCTTCAAATGACTCAGTAAGTGAGCTTGAAAATACTGTCTGTGGTGTGCCTTTTACTTCTTTTATGTTTGCGTTGTTTGTGCTTGATACATAGTTAGGATCCCTATCTGAAGGATTTTTATCAGAACCGGAAAATCCGAAGAACAATGCAACAAGGGCAATTGCGCAAAAAATAGAAATTTGTTTTTTCATGTTGATTTGGTTTATTGGTTAATAGCGTGAAAACAATAATAAGATATTAATTCTGACTTATCAATATATAAATTATTATGTAATAATATATTACATATTGACTTTAAATTGATATTAAACTGTTGTTTACGACTTATTTTATCAAAATCATCTTTTTTACGGTGTTTACAGCACCGCTCGTCATTCTGTAGAAGTAAATACCGCTGGAATAAGCACTTGCGTCCCATTCCGTCTCGTAAGTGCCCGCATCGAGCGCATTATCAACCAGTGTAGTTACTTCCTTTCCGGAAGCATCGTACACTGTAATTTTAACATAGTTATTTTTGCCTGTTGAGGGAACGCTGAATTTGATCTTGGTAACCGGGTTAAACGGATTCGGGTAATTTTGCTGCAATTCAAATCTTGTCGGTATCTCCTGTGATATCTGGTTTACTCCAATTACGAAGTTTATCAGCGGCAGCTCGATGTAAGATTTTGATGCGTTGTTTATGAGTACCTTGTTTGTTCCGCCTTTTAGCGATGGAAGCATAAACGGATTTGTACGGATAAATGTATCGCTGGTATCGCCTTCAAAATTATATAACGGCACGTTATCAAGATTAGTAAGTTTAACTCTTATCCTGTTGCCTGTTCTGAATATATGCGAGTATGACTGCCCGTTAACATATTTCTCTTTAACCTGGTTTGCCGTATAGCTTCTATCGGTCCAGTTGATCCTTGTTACAAGTTTTTCGTTTCCGTTTGGGAGCACATCCCAGATCTGCATATTGTACTGGCACATTTGCGAGGCTGTAGATGAATAATACAGGTAAGCATACGGAGTGCCCGCCATTTTTGCATCCTGCAGCAGGGCAGGTGTATCGAACGATACTTCATTCTTCTGGAATTTTGCGGTAAAAAGTGAACCCCTGAATTCAGTATTCACAAGATACTCCATAGTTACATTTGGGTCAAGAATAGTGTTATTAAAACTCACATTAGCTGTTGCACCGCCGTAACCGTAAACCTGAAGTTTGTTATCAGGGTGGAAATACAGCTTCACGTTTTGAACACTTGCGGGCGGCCAAGTGGAACTTTGGTAACGCTGCCATGTCCATGCGCCTCTATCCTGAAGAGGAAAGCTGCTTGAAGCGTATGTGAATTTCTGGTTCACATTCATGACATTATTATTTACACCGTCAATGTGATACTCTATCCAATCACTGTATACGCCGTCTTTAAAATTTTCTTCTTCCTGGTCATAGTCGCTTCCGTGGCCATCCATTGCGCCGTAATAAGTCCTGATATTGTTATAAGGCAAAACATACGAGCTTCTTATCACGCCAAGCGTATTGAAAAATTTGTCCTGCCATGCATTTTCTATCAGAATAGGTATCTGGCAATTACCAACCTGGTTGAGAAAATCCCTGTTAATAGGCAGGTAGTAATTCAGGCTATCCCATTTTTCTTTTGTATCAGCAAGTATCCACGAGCGGAATCTGCCGACTGTTGAATTATATCGTACAATATTTGTCGGGTAGCTGGAAGTCCACAGGAATGTCATTTTTATCCCGCCGTTCTCAATCCAGTTTGAACCTGCTTCCGGCGAAGCCATATCTGTAATTATTGTTTTAACATTCATGCCGGTACAAACAGCCATAAACGGGATGATACCGCCCTGCGAACCGCCATGAATGAATACTTTGTTATCATTGGTGTTGGCATCATTTTTAATATATGTTATTACCTGTTTCAGGTCATTCGCTTCAATAGTGCTGATGAAGTTTGAAACACCTTCGCTTACTCCCTGTCCGCGCATACTATATACTAATGAATAATATCCCATCGAAGCAAAATCTTCAGCTTCTTCCATTTCTGTATATTTGGAAAGTCCGTAACCGTGTGTGATAACAGCGCATGGCCATCCGCCTGAAGGCGGTGAGCCTGTAGGCACAAATTTTGAGCAGTCAAGTTTAATGCCATCCGTTAGGGTGAGCATGAAATCTACTTGCGTATAGCTTCCATCACCTCGTTTAGAGTATGCTTCAGAATTGAATAAAACAATAGCAGCAAATACAATAAGTAATAAAGTTTTCATCGCTTTTTGGGGGATTATTTCTCGATATTCATGCTAAAATTAGCACTTTAAATTGAATTGTGCAATAGTAGAACGGAGATTTTTGTTTTTCCGGATTTCATTTATGAATTCCCGTTTTTCAATTATCCGGTTCACAATAGAAATTCAAAATAATGCATTTGTTTTGCTTTTCTTTAATAACTCACCGCTTTTAGTTATATTTGTAACCATGGAACCACTGGTAATATCTACATGGAAACACGGCATTGCTGCCAACGAAAAAGCAATTGAGATACTTCAAAACGGGGGTACATCCCTTGACGCTGTTGAAGAAGGTGTAAAGGTCGCGGAAGATGACCCCAATGTACTGAGCGTAGGCTTCGGCGGATTGCCTGATGCCGAAGGCAGGGTTACACTGGATGCAGCTATTATGGATTGGAAGGCTCGCATAGGCGCCGTAATTTGCGTGGAGCATATTAAAAATCCCGTAAGCGTTGCCCGGCTGATACTCGAAAACACCGAGCATGTTTGCCTTGCAGGTGAGGGTGCTTATAATTTTGCCATTACAAATGGCTTTCAGCCCGATATTCTTCACACTGAAAACTCCATCAAAAAATACGTTGAATGGAAAAAAGGAAACTTCGGCAGGTCGCAGGAGTTTCACACTGATGAATATAAAGTGAAGCGTTCAGGTGAGCTTGGTATCAACGAAGACGGCAACCATGATACAATTGGTATGGTGGCAATCGATAAAGACGGCCAGATATCAGCTTCATGCACTACAAGCGGAACCGCGTGGAAACTTCATGGCAGGGTGGGAGATTCTCCCATAATCGGCGCGGGATTGTACGTTGATGGCGAAGTAGGCGGTGCTGCTTCAACCGGCCGCGGCGAGGAATGCGTAAGAGCATGCGGCAGCTTTTTGGTGGTTGAAATGATGGGACGCGGTATGTCTCCGCAGGAAGCATGTGAATATGCAGCTAAAAGAGTTATTAAACTAAACCTGCTTTCGCATAAGAACAGGGATCATGACTACCAGGTAGGCTTTATTGCCGTAAATGTTAAAGGTGAATATGGTGCGGCAAGCGTAAGGGAAGGATTTGATTACGCGCTCTGCACACGCGGAACCAACACTCTTATAAACAGTAAATTCATTATTGATGAAAAATTTGTAATAGAAGACCTTTGAAAATTCTTAAAAATGCATATGTTCTTACTTTCAACCGGAATAATGACTTCGGCCGCTATTCTGTGTTACTGAATGGGAACAAGATCACCGATATAGCAGATTCTTCAGCAAAGGGAACTGCCAAAGTTGATAAATGGGTAGAGCAATACAGTGCATCTGCAGAAATAATTGACTGCACCAATATGCTGCTTATGCCGCCATTGGTAAACACATGCCAGAAATCAGAAGGCGCGCTGCTTCACTACCTGCTGAAGAGAAGGCATTATGAGAAAGCAGAAGAAGATCTATGCACTGATCTTATCTTTAACTACCTTTACCAGGAGCTTCCCGGCGAGGGGCATAAACAGGACCTGCAGAATATATATGACTATTCTTTCAACAGGTCATTAAAATCGGGTGTTGCTTCATTAAACGAATTTTCGCTGCGGAAAGATACCAACCATCTTACGCCGGTAACAAATGCCTCCAACACAACAGGGCAGAATGTATCAGTCTGTTACCCGATAAAACAGGATCCCAATACAATAAGAGATTTCAAGTATCTGAACCCCTCGTTTTATGTAACGCAGGAAAACCTGCTGACCGTTTACGATATTTCCGGAATTACCGAGCTGAAAAATCATAACCTCAGGAATCTCTTCCTTGAAGTTGCAGTAAATAAAGATGTGACCGAACAGTTCAGGCATACCTTCAGGAAATCGGTAATTTCTCTGTTTGACGAATACGGCCTCATCGATTCAGGCACTTCGCTGGTAAATCCCCTTTACCTTGATTACAACGATATGAAAATAATTACTGAGAAGAAGGCAAACATCATAATTTGTCCGCGTGACCTTAATTTCTTTACATCACGGTATTTCCCCATAGATGATTACATAGGCCACGGGATAAAATACACGATAGCCACAGGCTGGCTGGGCGAAGATATAATGAAGGAAGTAAGGCTGTTCAGAAATAAGTATAAGGAGCTTAATATTTCAAGCACAGAGCTTCTGGGCTCTGTTACTTCTGCCGCGCATAACCTGTATTTTAACTATGAGGCTGAAGGAGATGCGGGTTACTCAATAGATATCAACAGGCATGCGAATATGATGTTTGTTGATCTTGCGGACCTGCGGTTTCAGTTCTTCCCCGAAGAGTTTACCTATGAAAGCGTTTGTGATTTCCTTGTCGATAACCTCACATCAAACAATGTTTCCGGTGTTATGATAGATGGCGAGTTTAAGTATCGTGATGGAAAGCTGTTATGCTGCGATGAAAAAGACGTGGCAGTGCGTATAAATGAAACCCGGGAAAATCTGTACAAAACAGGAAAGTTTGAAGAGCTGAAGAAAAAACAGGCAGCTAGGGAAAATGTTGAAAAACTTGATATGACGGGCCGTTCTGAGGATGAAATCAAAATGTTTTCGGATTCAACTGTTGAAGATAGCGGCCAAAACGATAAGGATGAATTCCGCATCAAAACAAAGATGCCTGCATTCAAACAGAAAAAAGTACCCGGCCAGCGCAGCCTCTTCGAAGAATTGGATCATATAAGCATAATACAGTCCGAAGACTTCCAGCAAACACCCGAGCTTAATCTGCTGCTTACCGACGCATCTTCAAGTAAATCGGTTGAAGATGACCTTGTACAGGTAAAAGCAGTTGATGAAACTATAATAAAAAGGCTCAGCTCCGAAAAGAAGACGGAAAAGAACACTAAGCCGGCAAATACTGAAAGCAAAGTTGAGCTTCCTAAGAATGTGAAGCTGAAGTTTGGTGATGATTAAGAGCTTTCTTCAAAAGTCTAGCGGGCATTTCCTTCTGCTTTATAAAATTATGCTGACCAATATCCCAATTTGTATAAAAAACTCACAATAATTCTGGCTGTCATTCTTGCTGTACTTGCAGCAGATAGCTTGGTATTCACCTCAAGTGATGTAAGAATAGATATCGCACCCGAAGTATTAAGAGCAAGTGTAAACTCTGAAGTTCTGATAAGCGTTAAAAGGGTTAATATATTTGGATTTGAGGTACCGTTTAGCAAAGTTGATGCGGCATTCGTAATTGAAGATGGGGCTAACCTTGTAGAGTTCGCGGGCGAACCGGGCAGCAGCTCGGTTATAGTGAGGTCAAAGGGTAAGGAAGGTGAAGCAACTATCGGTATATACTCTGTTAAATCAGGAATGCAGATAAGGAAAGTACTGCTAAAAATTCTACCGCGCGATGTAGCTTTGGCGGATTGACTCCGTTACCCCGTAATTAAACATTGACAGCACCTAAAGGTTTACTCTTGCTGAAATAAAATTTATAAAAAATTACTTCAAGTGTTGTAAGCAATCCCAGCGAAAAGGCCGCTTTAGTCAGAATCCTGGTAAGCCCGGCATCGGGAATGAAAAATCCTATCACAAACGCGGAAAATGTCCAACCTACGGAAAAAATAATAATAACAAATATAGTGCTCAGTATTGCGCTTACTAGCTTATCTTCCACATAATTCCTTGCGAAAATGTAAGCAAAAAAAACTGCGTGAGCGTAGAATAAAATTACTTCTATCATTTAGAAAGCCGCCTTTGAGAAGAACATCTCTTTAATTGTTTTGATTATTATCTTAAGATCAAAAATTATTGACCAGTGTTCAATATAATAAATATCGTATTCTATCCTTTTTTCAATAGATGAATCGCTGCCTCTCAGCCCGTTAACCTGTGCCCAGCCGGTAATACCGCACTTTACCCTGTGTCTTTCGAGGTACTTTGGAATTTTATCCTTGAACAGGTTGATAAAATATTCCCTTTCAGGGCGCGGGCCAACAATGCTCATATCGCCTTTAAGTACATTTATGAATTGCGGCAGCTCATCCAGCGAATATTTGCGCAATATTTCACCGATGGAGGTATAGCGGGAATCTCCCTTCTGCACATATACAGCGCCGGTGCCTTTTTCAGCATCAACAACCATTGAACGGAATTTTATCATGTAAAATTTTCTGCCGGTAATGCTTAATCTTTCCTGCTTATAAAATACGGGCCCTTTTGAAGTATACTTCACCAATAAGGAGAGTATAATAAACAGTGGTGATACAAGTATCAGCGTTGCCAGCGCAAAGGCAAAATCGAACCCTCTTTTTAAAATGCGGTTCCAGATGTTCATCGGGATGCTTTTGATCTTAAGCAATGGTATGCCGTCAATTTCCTGCACTCGTACCGAGGATGTTATTACTTCCAGGAAATCAGGTACCATCAGGAATTCAACGTTCTCGCCTTCGCAATCCTTCATTAATCCATACAGCTTTTCATGTTCGGTAGAGGGTATTGCAACCAATACGGTTTCAATGTTCCTTTGCTGAACAATACTTACTATATCACTGTAAGTTCCAAGTCTTTTGGATTCGGGTAAAAAGCCGCCCGGCTGCGCAGAGTTTTCATCTATAAATCCGATAATATTAAATCCTGCGTATTTGTGTAAGGAAAGCCTTTCTGATATATCTGCTGCAGACCGGTTATTGCCAACAATTATTGTGTCTTTTAAACCTGTGCCTTTGTTGTAAAGCGTCTTTTCGAATTTTAATACCAGATACCTGCCTGCAGTGATGAGTATAATAGATAAGACCCATACTACCACAAGCACCAGCCTGGAATAGGGGAATAACCTGTAAAAGAAGATGAGGCCGAATGAGAAGATCAAACCGAAAGTTACAAGCCTGCCTATCAAAAAGAACTCGTCGAAGATGAATACAATCTGTCTCTTATACACATCTG
>JACSRQ010000012.1 GCA_014879675.1 Ignavibacteria bacterium | reverse complement strand
AGCAGTTAAGGGAATTGGTGGATTATTAGTTTTTACTGTAGAGACGCGAAGACGCAGAGAATGAATTATTAATTAAAAAGACGACCCGCCGGGTCGTCTCTACAAAAAAAAATCAAATGTAGGTCAAAGGCATGCCTTTGACCTACTTCTTTACTTCATTCTCTCCCTCAAAAAAACATAAGTCTTCTCTTTTGCATCTGTTGTGGCGGTAACATCGTGTTTTGGGTTGCTTGGATTTGCGAATCCGTGTCCGGCATCGTAAATAATAATTGTTGCGGGAATGTTCAGGCTCTTTAGATCGCTTTCAAACTTTCCGGCTACCTCGGGAGTAATTCTCCCATCCTGCTTCGCGAAAATTCCCAAAACCGGTGCTTTAAGTTTTGCAAGCCTATCCGGATTCTGTTCAGGCATCCCGTAATATATCACACAAGCTTTACATTTATCCCCCAGCTCAATTGCTGCCTGGTTGCTCCATGAACCACCAAAACACCACCCGTATGTCGCGAACACTGCATCACTGCCGGCATAATCTTTTGCGCCGTTTATTATCACAAGCGCGCGGTCGTTTGTTACCGATTGCACATACTTTACGGCTTCATCATTGTTCGTTGCTACTTTACCATCATACAGATCTATTGCGAGCACGTTTACATTCCCTAATGTTGAGGCGACTTCTTCAGACTCACGCTTAATATAATCATTCAGTCCATACCATTCATGGAAAAGGAATACCCAGTTGTTAGTCGGGTTATCAGCTTTTACTTCATACCCGTTTGCGTCAACGCCATCGCTGGTTTTATAGGTGATCATTTTCCCCTTTCCATCTGCCAGAGTAAAAGCAAGCGGCTGGGGATGCTCATTTTTAAAGCTCTCATCATTACCAAACATCGCCATTATGTTCGGGGCTGTAATATCGCTGCCAGTAGTTCCTTTAACTTCTTCGCAGCACTCAGGTTTGGGTTTCTTTTCAGTTGCTGTAGTCTCTTCTTCACAGCAATCATGTTTCTGAGAATATGAAATATTCATAAAAGTAAAAATAAAAATTAATGAAAGCAGTAATGTTTTCATGGCAGTATGATTTGATTTATAGAATTATAATTTTTCTGCTTTGAAATCGGTTTCTTCGGGGTTAAGGTAAGTAATAATAAAACCGTGTGATACGCATTTTTCTTTTATATATGATAGAATCAGTTGTGAGGGTGAGTAGGTTCCGTATATAACAGAGCGAAGTACAGAAAATTTAAGCCTTAAAGGCTTATGCTCAGTTACCATGCTGTTAAAACTAATGATAATTATAGGTTTATAAACATTTTCAGAGCTCATTGGGTTTAATTTTCCAATAACTGAGCTGACGGTGTTAAAATCAATATATCTCTCTTCACCGCCGGAAATAACATATAAATTTCCTGCCTCATCGATTCTGATCTTCTTTCTGAAGTGCCTGCCAACAGTAATGATCATTAACCCGGTTATAACAAGCATTACAGCTATAAGATAGTAGCCGTTAATAACGGCACCTACTGAAGAAACCAGCGGATAGAAAGCGAGAAATGATATCCAGTTATTATCAATGGTGAATTCACCTGTAAGAGCATTCGCAGAAGTAATTGTACTTTTTTCTTTGCCCCTGCCGTGTGAAATAATGTAAATATAAACAACAAATGCTGCAAGGAACCAAACTACTGCAAGGGGTATCCTTAAAAATTGCGGGATATGCTCAAACAGAAATGCTGCAGCCAGCGGCGGCAGAGCGAAGATAAGGATTATTAAAACTGCCTGGGGACCTGAAGGCATCCGCCACTTTGTTACTCCCCTTTTATTGCCATAACCAAACGACATCCGCTTTAATGCTTTTTAAGTTTTGCTTCCAGCTCTTTTTTCATTTCTTCAAAACCCGGCTTGCCAAGTAGAGCGAACATGTTCTTTTTATAAGCTTCAACCCCGGGCTGATCAAACGGGTTTACGCCAAGCAGATAACCGCTCACAGCGCATGCTTTTTCAAAGAAATAGATCAGCTCACCAAGATTTTCCTCATCAAGTCTGTTAAGCGTTATTGATAAATTTGGCACACCGCCTGATACATGCGCAAGCATGGTGCCAAGCTCTGCCATTTTATTAACTTCACCAAGGCGTTTGCCTGCGATGTAATTCATTTCATCCAGGTTATCACTATCGCGCGGCACGGTAAGTGTAAATTTGGATTCTTTTATACTAATCACAGTTTCAAAAATACTGCGCGTTCCTTCCTGTATCCACTGCCCCATTGAGTGAAGATCAGCGGTAAAATTCACCCCTGCCGGGAAAATC
>JACSRQ010000170.1 GCA_014879675.1 Ignavibacteria bacterium | reverse complement strand
TGATAATGCTTTGCGTGCTGCGGTAATTCTGTTCCAGCTTGATCACTTTAACGTCGTCATAGTCTTTCTGGAACTGGAGAATGTTTTCGATGGTCGCGCCCCGAAAGCTGTAAATGCTTTGCGCATCGTCGCCTACCACGCATACGTTTTCATGCGCGGCGGCCAGCAGCTTGATCACTTCATACTGCGCTGGATTGGTATCCTGGTATTCATCGATCAGGATATATTTGAACTTATGCTGGTATTTATACAACGCGTCGGGAAAAAATTTCAGCAGTTCATAAAACTTGATCAGGAGATCGTCGAAGTCCATCGCGCCGTTCTTGAAACAACGTTTGGCATAAGCGTCATAGATCTGCGCCAGGGCCGGCCTGTTGCTGCGCATGTCTTCCTGCTGGATATGATAATCATTCGCATATTCGGCAGGCCTTACCAGCGCATTCTTAGCGCTGGATATACGGTTATAAACGGTGTTGGGCTTATATTGCTTATCGTCGAGCTGGAGTTCGTTCACCACGGTTTTGATCACGCCCTTGGCGTCGTCCGTATCATAAATGGTAAAATTGGAAGGATAGCCCAGCCTGGGAGCCTCCGCTCTCAGTATCCTGGCAAAAACGCTGTGAAATGTGCCTATGTACAGGTTCCTGGCGTCGGCATTTCCCAGTACGCGCTCAATGCGTTCCTTCATTTCCTTCGCCGCCTTATTGGTAAAGGTCAATGCCAGTATGTTGAAGGAATCTATGCCGTGATGCGCCATCAGGTGGGCGATACGGGTGGTCAACACCTTTGTTTTACCGCTGCCCGCGCCCGCGACGATCATTAGTGGTCCGTCCTTATACAGCACAGCTTCGCGCTGCTGTTCATTCAACCCGTTCAGGTACTCTTGCATGCGTGCAATTTACGAAATCGCCTGCATCACTGCCATAAAATAGATATTGGCGCGGCATAAAGATTTTCACCAAAAGGCACAACGTCCTTACCCGAATACAAAACGACCCCGCCAGTAAAATCTTTTTTATTCAGTTCGGCAAATAACCTGATGCCCTGAAATACTGCATGGCGACCGTCCCTGATTTTTTTAGCTCTGTGGCAAAAAGCGACCCGTGGGGTTTTTCCAGGATAAAATCAACTTCTTTTCCGTCGCTGGTTCTAAAATGCAAAAGCTGCGTTTCCGTATCGGAAAAACTAAGTAATTTTTTCAAAATCATGAAAATATTGATTATTATCGGATTAGTTCTAATGGTTTTGTATATTATTTTTATTTTCGTATTCTTCAACGCTCTCAGTTCTTCAGTACATTATAGATTGTAATTTACGGAGTATGTTTAATTGAGTGATGATTACTATTTAAGAATATTAATTTAAAACGAAGAAGGCGAAAATATTTCTATTTTCGCCTTCTTACAAACGAGCGGGTTAAAAATTATCTGAGCGAGGGGGGTAAAATCACCGAGTCAATTACATGTATTACACCGTTTGTTCCCATCACATCAACAGCGATAACTTTTGCACCGTCAATATAAACTTCACCATCTTCTACTTTTATTTTAACACTGCTGCCTTCTAATGTTTCAGCCGACTTTAAATTCACAACTGCACCGGAAGTAACATTTCCGCTAACTACATGGTAGAGAAGTACTTTTGTTAATGCTTCTTTATCATTGAGCAATGCTTCTAATGTTTCGGCAGGAACTTTAGCAAAGGCTTCGTCAGTTGGTGCAAAAACAGTGAATGGTCCATCACCTAATAATGCATCAACTAATCCTGCAATCTTTAAAGCCTCTACAAGCGTAGTAAATGAGCCGTTTGATATTGCAATTTCTACAATGTTTTGTGGTTTATCTCCGCCTGCAAATACTTTGTTTGAGGGGATGATTAATGTTAAAGCAACCAATATGATTGCAAAAAATTTTGTCATGGTATTTTTCTCCTTTTAATTTGCAATTCTCTTCGCTCCGGCTAATTCTATACTTAACTTGTTCATCTCAACTACTTAACCATATATTTCGTATCATTGAGCCGGAGCTTCCGAGAATTACTATCAACTAATCTTTACTTAAAAACATCTTTTATCTTATTATCATTATGTGCACACAATTAACTAACAAGAGTCCCTTTTTTTGAGTTCCAATCTTATACAAATATTATACAATTTTTTAACTACTTTTATAGTAGTGTCCTTTTTTTCTTCCTTTTTCAAGCCGGAAGTTGATATTCTGGTTCACCTGATTTTTCGGTGACAATAATATTCTTGTTTAAATTTCCTGTATCGGTACTTTAGTTAAATTGCTAAGCTTTTAGTGTATAAA
>JACSRQ010000071.1 GCA_014879675.1 Ignavibacteria bacterium | reverse complement strand
TTTAAATAATAAAATTTTATGTATTTAAAACTATATAATTAATTTCTAAAAATTATTTTATATAATTTAGTCAAATAAATTGTTATTTGATTCTTAATTCAAAGTAAAAACGCAGTTCGAATTAAATAAAAAGAAGATAACCCTATTATAAAAAAGACTACCCTCTATTCGTTTGAGTTCAAATATGCAACATTTATTTTGAAAAAAACGGGCTGTTATTAACGACTACAATATATTACTATTATTATTGCCGGTGAGAATACAAACCCCAGCAAGCAATCGCAGCAAAAGTAACTAAAAAAGCAAAAGTTGAGAATGCCCTACCATTTACCCCTTAAGGAGTGTTTCAAAACTGAATACTGAATCCCCCAACGGGCAGGAATTTCCACTGGTATATAGTACCCTCAGTGTTTTTGTATTCATTCCAGAAGTATTGATACACATTTTCCTTGTTGAATACATTCTGCAGCTCAAAGTATGATACTATACTTAAACCTTTGAAATTCCATTTTTTATCCACCCTAAGATCCAGCCTGTTGTAATCCTGGAACCTGGCCCCGTTGAAGTTATTGAAATCACTTACTCCCCTGCCCGCATATGTTGATAGTGCTATATCAAACGGAGTGTAGGGCCTGCCGGTGGTGTAGCGGAATTTCAACCCAACCAGCCAGTCATTGGAAATTTGGTATCCCGCTATTATCGTCATGTTATGCCTGTAATCAAATGAACCGGCGCGCTCTCCCCCTTCAAGTCCGGTCACCTTGCTCTCGGAAAGTGAGTAGTTTATCATTCCATAGAATCCATTACCTGTAAGTTTTTTGTGCAGCGAAAAATCAATCCCGCGCGAGTACCCTTTGCCTTCGCTTACTGCCTGGCCAAACAGAAGGTTCGGCCCGTTCTCCGTTCCGCCGCTAATCAGCACATAGGTGGGAACAAGCGTGCTTACAGGATAGTTTTTATAATTTTTATGATACGCTTCAATTGAAAGCCTAAGCTCAGGAGTAAACAAATGCTCTATACCAGCCACAAAGTGATCAGCCCTCAAGTAACGCAGATTTTCATTCCGGGGGTCAGATGTAAGCCAAACATACTCCGGCGCCTGGTAAAATATTCCTGTAGATGCGCTTATTGTAGTAGTAGGCAGAATGCTGTAACTAATGCCGAATCTTTGTGAGCCTTCAGCATTTTTGCGGATACCTGAGAAGAAATCAACCCTTGTACCCGCGTTCAGTATCAGTCTGCTTTCCAGAAGCTTAAGGGTATATTGCGCAAATGCAGATGCTTTATAGTAGTTCTCTTTGACATTCACGTTAGTTTCGGGAATAGGGTCGCCGAATGCAGTTGTATCCGCAACATAAAATGTCTCATTCTTGAATTTGATATACCTTGCCGAGCCTCCTAAGATCACATTGTTGGTTTTATTCAACTGGTAAAATACTTCACTTTTGAAGTTGAAATCACTTTCATAGGAATTGTATTTGAACTTCAGCTGATCTGTACGGATATCGTTGTTAGTATAATCAAGGAATGCGCTTGAATTTGCCAGAACAGTCTGAATATATCCCTTTTTGAACAGCTTCCTCAGGTTAAATCCGGCGGTGAACTGACGCTGCTGGCCTTTTGCTTTTCCGTATGGATTGTCATCACTTATGTTGGAATCTTCTCCATCAAAGCTGATATTATCAATACCTCCGATGCCAACAAAGTTCAGCCGGGTATTTTTATCGAAATCATAAACAGTTTTCAAATTGAAATCCCAGTAATCAGGCACCGCTGCAAGCCTGATCGCGCCTTTTATCAGATTTAAGTAGCTTTTCCGCACAGAAAAAAGGAATGAGCCTTTTTGCGTGAAGAGCGGACCTTCGAACAGGCCGCCGAATCCTGCAGTAGATAGATTTATATCGCTCAGGAATCTTTTCCTGTAGCCTTCGCGGAATTTGATATCCATTACCGATGAAAGCTTATCGCCGTACCGCGCTGAAAATCCGCCGGTGGAAAAATTCACATCATCTATGAATTTTACATTGATCATACCGATAGGTCCGCTGGTTGAGCCCTGTGTTGGATAATGGTTAACGTTTGGAATCTCGATACCGTCGATCATGGTCAAATTTTCGCTGGGAGAGCCGCCTCTTACTATAAGATCGTTGCGCTGGTCATTAGCAGGTGATACACCAGGCATTATCTGTACCATCCGCGATATATCTTCAACCGCTCCCGGTGCGCGCCGTACTTCTTCAAAATCCAGGTTATAGCTGCTCGTACTCACATCGGTGGATTTCTGAAAGTATTTACCTTCTACATCAATCTGTTCAGTTGTGATGGTGCTAACCAGCAGCTCTATTTCCACATCTGCCGGCCGGGAGGAGAGCACCACTACATCGGTGTGGATAAATGCTTCATATCCCAGGCTGGATACCTTGAGCTCGTATGTACCGTATGGAATGCCGGTGAAAGAAAATTCACCTTTCTCGTTAGTTTTGGTTTTATAGTCAGTGTTAAGAATGTTTACTGTTGCTTCGGGAACAGGATTCTGTGTTTCCTTATCGATAACTTTTCCGTTTATAACACCTTTATCCTGCGAAAATGCAACAGCAGAAAATAAGATCAAGATGATGAGTAATTTTTTCATACAGTATTGTACAATAGTAGTTAATAATTATTAGTTGACATTTGTTGAGCTTTACGAAGTAAAGCGAAATCTGCCGAAGGCAGACTATTTGTTAATTGTAATTTGACTGACGGTTTCTTTTATTCCATCAGCATAACTTGTTGGCTTAAAACTGAATGCCTTTTCGAATTTCCCGCTTGAAAACAGGTAATCGCTGTCGTTTTGGTATGTCATTTCAACAGATTCCTTAATAATAGAGCTGAACAAACCTAATACTTGCAGCATCCACTTGGGCACATTCATATACCCCGGCTTCACGCCAAATTCCTTAGCAGTCAGTTCTATAAATTCCTTACCTGTCAGCACATTATTATCAGTTGGCAGGTGCCATATCTGGTTATATGCGGAATGGGTATTCCCAAGCATTGCAGTGCCAATAGCGGCATCTTTTGCGTAGGTGAATGAATGTTTGTATTTATCGCTAATGAGCCACTGTGCAGATTTCCCTTTTTGAAATCTATCAAAAACCATTGCAGTTACAAAAGCGAGTGTTCCCGCGCCGTAAAAATCTGCCGCGCGGGCAATGATTGCCCTGATATTACCGGCTTGTACTTCTTTCATCAGCATTTCAACAATTTGCTTGCGCACTTCACCCTTTTTGCTTACGGGCAAATATGGAGTTTCTTCGGTCATCCATCCGTTTACACTGCCATAAGCATACACATTATCAAAAAATACAAGTTTGCTGCCGGAAGCTTTGCAGGCTTCGATGACATTTTTCATTATCAAAGGCCAATCCCGCTGCCAAACTTTGATATCGTACTGAAGTCCCACAGTAAGATAAACTACATCCGACCCTTTTACAGCATTTATTACCTGCTCTGCATCCAGCAGATCAGCCTTAACAAGCTCATCGCTTTCGTTTACTTTTTTGGGATCGCGGCTTACAAGCTTGATTTCTTTTGTGTATTTGGTCAGCTCTTTTGCAAGAGATCTGCCTATTATTCCCGTTGAACCTAATATTGTCTGCATAATACATTGATAGTTGTTTGTTGTTGAGCTTTACGAAGTAAAGCGAAATCTGCCGAAAGCAGAATATTTGTTGAGCTTTACAAAGTAAAGCGAAATCTGCCGAAGGCAGAATATTTGTTGAGCTTTACGAAGTAAAGCGAAATCTGCCGAAGGCAGAATATTTGTTGAGCTTTACGAAGTAAAGCGAAATCTGCTGAAGGCAGAATATTTGTTGAGCTTTACGAAGTAAAGCGAAATCTGCTGAAGGCAGATTATTTGTTATTTGCTATTTGGTATTTGTTAAGCCTTTCCTTCGCATGCTCATAATTTCCGCTTGCTTCATTCAGTTTGCCTGCTTTGCCGAGGCCGAATAATGGCATATTAACATAGATATTTTCATAATTGCCCTTGGTAATTTTATAGGTTTCATGCCACACGCCAACGACTCCGCTTTGTCTTACTTTTAGGTTGAATGCCTTCCAGGCAGGAAAATGCTCCAGATCTTTGTTCTTTGCATATGATTCCAGGTGCTCAAATGATTGCCAGTATTGAACGGAGATTGTAGTTCTGCCAAACCAGCTTGCTTCTCCTAAAAATCCGCTGCCCGGATTCCCATAAAGCTCTTTTATCATCTTTGGCATTGCTATTGCAACCGGCAGCCACTTATGTATCTTCAACCAGTTATTTACCCGCATACCAATAAGGAATACAACAAAATCTCCCTCATATCCTGCGAACTTTCTTCCTTTAATAATTTGTGCCATAGTTATTTATTCTTTTCTCTCGCGCCTACCGAGCGTTCCCAAAGCAACTCTAATATTTAATTGATAATTGTTGATTGCTATTTGCTATTTGGTATTTACTATTTGTTGTTTGACAACAGGCTTGCATAAGTAAATTGAAGTGCGCCTTCGGTCATTTGTTTGACTATTTCATCAGGCAGCATAGCGCATCTGCCGCGGATTATAAGAGCAGCCATTCCATGAACGAAGCCCCAAATTGCAAAAGTTGCGGAATCAACATCAGCATTAACAATATATCCCTGTTCTATCAGGTCATTCACATTATCCCTGAGGTAGTTAAATGAACGCTGTCCCACATCCCACTCCTGTTTCTCGCTGATCTTTTCGGCAACGCCTTTTGCAATGAACATGAGGTCATAGTAGTCTTTATTTTCCAATGCGAACTGCATGTAAATCCTGCCCATACGTCTCAATTTTTCGGCAGGATCTTTTACATCATCCAGGGTCTTCTGCATAGCGTATAGTTTTTCAAATCCTTCCGTATGGATAGCATGGATAATTTCGCCTTTATCTTTAAAGTACGAATATATTGAGCCCGGCGAGTATTCAATTTTTTCGGCTATTGCCCTGATAGAAACATTCTCTATTCCCTTTTCAATAAAAAGCTGCATTGCAGTCTTTACGATCAACTGCCTCATTTCCAGCTTTTCCCGTTCTTTCCTGTCTTCTGTTCCCAATTATGAACTCCGTTTATATATTGAACATTGTTTAATAATTGAATGCAATTTAATCAGAGAAGTTACAAAAGTCAATAGATACTTAAGAAAGATTTTCATAATTATATGTTTTACATATATATAGAAAGCAAAAGTCTGAAAGGCGATTTGACTTTAAAATTCAGAACTAATTAGCAATCATTACAGGAAATTTAGATATAATACCTATTCTACTATAGATAAAGGTCTGCAAAGCAGGAATGACAGAAGAAACAACTGAAAAAAGCAATGAAGCGGCGGCACGCACCCCACTGGAGATCAAGCTTGGCAATTTGCCAGGCAATCCCGGAATTTACCAGTTTAAGGATAAAGCGGGGAAGGTGATCTATGTTGGCAAAGCAAAAAACCTGCGCAACCGGGTTCGTTCTTACTTCATGTCAAAACCTGTTGGGCCAAGGCTTACAAAAATGATATCGCTTATCCGCGATGTTGAAATTATCAATACCGATAGCGAAGTAGAATCTCTTATACTCGAAATGAACATGATAAAGCAGCTTAAGCCGCGATATAATGTTAACCTTAAGGATGACAAGTCATTCCCGTACATTGTAATTACCAACGAGCCTTACCCGCGTGTTTTCCCCACCCGCAAACGGCTGAATGACGGCTCAAAGTATTTTGGTCCGTACACTGATGTTGGCACTATGAGATTTTCGCTCAAGATGCTGCGTGACCTTTTTATGATCCGCACATGTAACCTCAGTATCACACAGGAAGCAATTGAAAAAAAGAAATTCAAAGTCTGCCTGGAGTACCACATACACAAGTGCGAAGGTCCATGCGAGGGATTGGTATCACAAGCTAAGTATAACGAAATGACCGGTGAGATCGAGAAGGTACTCAACGGCAAAACAGCTTCGCTTATCAAAGAGCTTGACGCAAAAATGAGAGATGCCGCAATAAATGAAAGATTCGAAGAAGCTGCCCAGCTCAGGAATAAGATTGAATCGCTGACCGTATACACCGATAAACAAAAAATTGTTTCGGAGGAATACCTTGATAAAGATATCATAAATTTTGTGAAGGAAGAAGACGATGCCTGCGCTATGATACTGAACATACGCGACGGCAAAGTTATTGGCAAACGTCATTACTACCTGGACACCGTAGAAGATAAAGAACCCGCAGAGATACTCGAGAGCGTTATCTTCCGCTATTACAGCGAGAACTCATTCATACCTGATGAAATACATCTGCCTGAAGAAGCTGAAGAAGGCGAAAGCAGTATCGATACTTTCACTGTTTGGTTTGAAAAAAACTTTAGTAAAAAGGTTGATTTCAAGATACCGAAGCGCGGCGAAAAAGTTCAACTCCTTGCCATGGTTAAAACCAATGCACGTTATATGCTTGATGAGCTGAAGCTGCAAAGGCTTAAGCGCGAGTTCATCCCAAACTCAATTACCTCGCTAAAACGCGATCTCAGGCTTACAAAACTTCCGCGCAGAATAGAGTGTTACGATATATCGAATTTTCAGGGTACCGATACAGTTGCATCAATGGTAGTATTTATCGATGGCAGGCCGAAGAAAAGTGATTACCGCAAGTTTAAGATACAATCATCACTCAACGAAGTAGGCCGACCCGACGACTTCGCTTCAATGCGCGAAGTTATCTTCCGCAGATTCAGGAAACTTGCGGAGAAGAATATTAACTCACCCCAAGGCGAGTTGAGTTCGGAAGAAATGATTACCTCACCCCCAACCCCCCTGACTGCCGAGGCAGTTCTCCTGACAGGAGAGGGGAGCAAAGCAACTAAAACCTCTCTCCCCCTCTCCTACGAGGAGAGGGGGCCGGGGGGTGAGGTGTACGTATCCCAGAACAACCACAAATCCATGGGGGGTGGTGAGGTGATCAGACCTGATATCCCCTATCAAAAGGAAAAAGCACGCGCATTAAGGAAAAGTGAGACCGCTGCAGAGAAAAAACTATGGAGTGCTCTGAGAAACAAAAAAGCAGGTAATTTCAAATTCAGAAGGCAGCATCCAATCGGATATTATATAGTTGATTTCTACTGTGATGAAATGAACTTGATAATTGAAATTGATGGAAGTATTCATGACGAAGAAGACAATAAAGAGTATGACAAAATCAGACAGGAACAGCTGGAGAATATTGGGTATACATTTTTAAGATTCAGTAATAATGATGTAATGAACTCCATTGATACTGTCCTAAGTGAGCTCAAGGCTTTTTTGACTGCGCCGAAGACTCCTTTAAGTTCCGATGAAATGATCACCTCACCCCCAACCCCTCTCCTGGAAGGAGAGGGGAGCAAAAACCCGGAGATGTTAGATGAAGATGAAGTAAAGAAGTTGACCTCATCCCCTCTACTGGTAAACGATAACAATAACCTTGAAAAATTAGGTAACAAGAATTTTCAGAGTACTCTTCTCCCCCTCTCCTCTCAGGAGAGGGGGCAGGGGGGTGAGGTGTTCACACCCGACCCAAGCTTTGAAGCAATGCCTGATCTGATAGTGATCGATGGCGGCAAAGGACAGCTATCAAGCGCTGTAAAGGTTCTAAGCGATATCGGTCTTGGCAATCTGAATATCATCGGCCTGGCAAAGCGGCTTGAAGAGGTATTTTTGCCGGGAGTGAATGATGCTCAATCAATACCCAAAACCTCCAGCGGCCTGAAGCTGCTGCAGCGCGTGAGGGATGAAGCGCACAGGTTCGCCATAACATTCCACCGCTCACTGCGCGATAAGCGAACACTAAAAAGCGAGCTTGAGGAAATTAAAGGCATCGGCAAAGCCACGGCGCAAAAGCTACTTAAAGAATTCGGCTCAGTTGAAAGTATTAAGGATATGATCAGGAATGATTTTGAAGAGTTCGAAAAACGCGCGGGCAAAAAGGCGGCTGAGAGACTTAAAGAATGGGCAGAATCATTGAATAAATTTCCAGAAGAACCTACCGCTTGAACTGTCTTCGCATCTTTTCTCTCTTCGCGAACAAGTGATACATTAGTTTCTCAATTGTCAAATTCTTATTTCAAATACAATTCACATTAAAAAAGTTTCCAGTTCATTTTCCATTATTCCCTTGACAAATGCTGAAATCATTGCTAAAATTACGGTAAGGAGAAAATATAACGGTGTAAATTGCTTTGAGGCAGTCAGATTCTATTTATTAACTTAAATATTATATGATATGGATAGCAGGCTGATTGGCATTAACGATTTTACCGCTGTGAACGATCTTGAAAGCTCCAAATATCTTCTGCTGAACAAATTTAAACTCTGTGAGATCGAGCTGAATGATTCACGTTTATACCCTACCTACCAAATGCTCATAAATATATATTCCCAGCTCACCGATATCCTCGAAAACCATAACAGGATATTCGGCAAAGAATATACTGATGTTATCAGCGAGCAGGAATTCACCGAGAAACAAATGCTTATAAACGCGGAGCTTGAAAAAAGCTTTGACCTCATGCACTGGGCGTTCGCTCACTTCAACCGCCTGCTCGAAAACGGCAGGGCTATTTATGACTTTGTGGATGAAAATATTTCGATCGAAGCTATCGGCATCAGTTCAGATCACAACCTGCAGGGATATTTTATCCTGCCTGATAACCGCGAGCGGCTGCTTAGGATAATGAGATACGAAAGAAACCTGTACAAGATCTTGAAGACCAAAGAAGTTGGCAGCCGGCAGCTTGGACTCATAACCATACCAAATGAAGTTCTTAAGAACTACATGATATCAGATGACATTCTGAACCAGATAATTTATATGCTTGATACCGGGCTTGATTTTTCATACCCGCAGACAATTCTGCCTGTAGCAAAACGAAAGTTTTTGAGTTATCTTGAAGCAAATCAATCAAAACTTTCATGAAATTCTGTATTAAATGCGCCCTCATCGCATTAGCAGCGCTTAGCTTTATTACTTTCGCACAACAATTCGATTCGCAGGTATTTAAAGAACGAAGGGATAAGCTCGCTTCCGAAATTACCGATGGCATCATAATAATGCAATCTGCCCCGGTTTACAACCGCAATGGAGATGTTGACCATGATTACAGGCAGTCAAGCGATTTCTATTACTTGACCGGATTTGAAGAACCGCAATCCGCTCTGATAATCGATCCAACATCGGCAAATCCATACATGCTCTTCGTGCAGGCAAAAAATCCGATGTGGGAAGTGTGGACGGGCCCGGTTACCGGAACTGTGGATGCTGTTTCCATTTACGGGGCAAATGAGGCGTTTGATATCAAGGAATTCGAATCCCGTCTCCAGAAGTATATCAAAGAGGGCAGAAAGATCTATTTTTCGAAACACGATTATTATGTCGAATCTATAGTTAAAAAGGCAGGAATTAAAACTGCCGCTATCGATGACCGTATAGCGGAAATGCGGCTGTTTAAATCTACTTATGAAATTGAGCAGCTTCAGCGTGCTATTGATATTACAGGCAATGCTTTGATCGAATCAATGAAGGCGTGCAAGCCCGGAATGTACGAGTATCAGCTCCAGGCGGTGCTTGAATACAATTTCAGGATTGAAGGCAGCGTAAGGAACGGCTTTCCATCAATCGTTGGTTCAGGGCCAAACTCCACCACTCTGCATTATGAAACCAACCGAAGAATGATGGAAGATGGCGATATGGTGGTTATGGATGTCGGCACGGAGTACGGATTCTATTCAGCGGATGTTACCCGCACATTCCCGGTGAATGGAAAGTTTTCTCCTGCACAAAAACGCATATACTCAATAGTGCTTGCAGCGCAGAAGGAAGCCATAAAGTTTATCAGGCCGGGGGTTGGATTCAACCAGGTAGATAGCGTTGCAAGATCAATAGTGAAAAAAGGTCTCGAGACATTGGGCCTGCAGAAAGAAGGCGACGATAACTTCAAATTTTTTATGCATGGTACAAGCCACTGGCTGGGGCTCGATGTCCACGATGCCGGAAGCTACAAGTCACCCGGCAAAAATGACCGGACTCTTGAAGCCGGTATGGTACTGACGGTTGAACCCGGAATATATATTAAAGATGGAACCGAAGGAGTAAGTAAAGAGTATTACAATATCGGCGTTAGGATTGAAGATGATATTCTTGTAACAAGTGATGGGTATGTAGTGCTATCCGATAAAGCGCCAAGGGAAATTAATGAGATTGAAAGATTGATGAGCGAATAGTGAAAAGTGTTTAATGTCTGTTCGTCAAAACATTATTCAGGAATAAAGGCTATACATTCCCGCTTACGCGGGAATAATGTACTCTACTCAATCGTAAGCTCTGGCCTGTATTCAAAATGCATAGTATCATAGTGGTACCATTTGCCGCCCCAGATGAATCCGTGTTTTTCAAATATCTCCACAATTTCCATCGGTATCTGGTTCTTCCACACCATATTTCCATCCCACTGCCAATAGTTGCTGTATTTTGTGTTGATATCTATCGAAGTGCCGAACGCATGTGTACTGAGCCTGCTTGTTCCCGCGATTTTTCGCCAGTTGAAAGTGCCTGCTGTTTTACTCACGTACTTATGGAAACCTGCGCCGAGTGTAGCTTCGATCTCATCGCTAACTTCCCTCATTTTATCCGCAGCGCCATTTACATTGTTGAACTGAATCGAACATCCGCAGATCGAGGGCAGCCAGCTAACATTCACCAAATTCCGCTGCACTTCTCCCGATGATGAGCCGTACATTTTTGTGAAGAATGGCTCATACCTTATCCTGCCAGGCTCAAAATTTTCTGCGGGCGGTTCATCCCAATTCGCGCCCTTAACATACTGCTGACTCATCATATCTTCAAGATCGGGGTTATCAAGCATCTCATCGTGCGATTTATTTTCTATGCCGTCATCCCATACCATCACAGTTCCGTCTTTCCAGTACAGATTATTCTCATCTGCTTTATCCAGAAAATCGGGGTATGCCTTCAAAAGTTTTTGCAGTCCGGCGGGAATATTAGTTTTAATGGTATCCCCTGCGATTACCTTTTTATTTACGTCATTATTACTGAAATTCGTCCTGTTGCCGCTATCGCCGCAGGCGTAGAGTGAAATAATTGTAAAAATATAAATAAATAGGTTCATTTTTCTTTTGGGGAATAATTGTTTTAAGAAAAAAATCATTTAATGCTCAAATATACTTTAACTGCTGAAATACTTTAATGCAAAAAGGAAATCTTTATTTAATACCTAACACACTAGGCAATGATGAACTTGGGGCAACGATACCCGCCGGTGTTATTGAACTGGTAAACAAAATAGATGTATATATAGTAGAGAACATTCAAACTGCCGCAAAGTTTCTTAAACTTGCAGGAATTAAGAAATCACTGAAAGAACTGAAATTCAGCGTGCTGAATGTTAACAGTAATGATTCTGACATAACAGCATACCTCGATGATGCTATGGCGGGCAAAGATACCGGGCTGATCTCGGAAGCAGGCGTACCCTGCATTGCCGATCCCGGTGCGCAGATAGTGAAGCTTGCGCATGAAAAAGGAATCCGCGTGATTCCTTTAAGCGGACCGTCATCTGTAATAATGGCAATTATGGCTTCGGGATTCAACGGGCAGAATTTTGCTTTCAACGGCTACCTGCCAATAGATAAAAAAATGCGGCAGGTCAAGTTGAAAGAACTGGAAAAAAAGGTTAACTTTGAAAACCAAACTCAGGCTTTTATCGAGGCGCCGCACAGGAATGACAAGCTCCTGGCTGAAATGCTGGATTCGCTTAAGCCCGATACAAGGATATGTATAGCGCGCGAGCTGACTCTGGATAGCGAGCAGGTTCTAAGCGCACCGGTAAGCACACTAAAACAGAAAAATATTTCGCTTGGTAAAGTACCTGTGATATTTTTGATTGGCAAGTAAATTTTGTGAGTAAAAAACATAATGAGGAATAAAAAATTGAATATAGTGCTTAGAGTTTCAGTATTGATGCTGGCTGCATCACTAACTTTTGCATGCGGCTTGTTTTCTTCAAAAAATGAATCCGCCTCAAGCGATGAGAAAAATAAAACAGAACAGGTGAAAAATAGCAAGTCAAACGATAATAGCTCAAAAGAGAACACCGGCAAAGAAAACTCAAATAGTAAGAATACAGCAGCGGGCGACTCAACCGAAGGGAAAAATACACGCCCCGGTAAGCCTGAAGTTAAATGGGACTTCAAATCTCTCGGTACAGGCCAGTATGATACCCCGATATCACAGGTATACCTTATTGTGAACGGAAAAAGTCACTCAATAATAAAGGAATATTTCGCGTTCAGTGAAACATCAAAGGAATCATACAAAGATTTTGAAGTTCCCACAGATGCTATTATAGCTTGCCGCGGATGGTGGGCAGGCGCAGGTTTGGATATATGGGTGATCCAGCAGGCATACGAACTGGAAGTATATACCCGAGAGATAGGCGAAACAATTGGTGAAGATGGTGAACCGGGTGATTATATTGGCAAACCCGCAAAGGTTAAAACGATCAGTCTGGACGAGTAAAATCCGGATTGATAAGAGCTAAAATAATTAACTGTTAATATACTCATAAATCTCAATACTGAAAACTATGGAAGAGACAGCAAAAAAGACGAGCCTTCTTTCAAAAGCATTGATCTGGTTTTTGATACTCTCAACAATTGTTGTAATTTACCTCAGCATAAAGCTGATCGTGGTAAGTTCGAGTTTCAGGGAAATGTGATGCACACTCATCCCATCACCCACTCATCCGATGACTAAAGATCAAAAATCAATCCGATTGCTGCAAAAAGTTTCTAGCAAAACTTATTCCGTAGCTTCAAGACAATGAGTCATCGGTTGAGTAATCATAGGTTGACATGAGTAGTCATCGGACGAGTAGCTTTCAGCACATAAAAAAAGGACGGTAAACTAACCGTCCTTTTTACGTACAGAAAAAATTAATTATTTTCCGTTAACAGTATCTGAAAGGCCTTTGCCTGCTTTGAACTTTGCAACTTTTCTTGCAGCAATGTTAATTGTTGCGCCAGTCTGCGGGTTTCTGCCCTGTCTTGCAGCTCTT
>JACSRQ010000122.1 GCA_014879675.1 Ignavibacteria bacterium | reverse complement strand
AGATGTGTATAAGAGACAGGGTTGGGAGGGGTCTGGAATCGCGGTCACATTTGGGATTGAATACGGTTGAAAGTCAAATTTGTTGTTGGTGATAACACCAACAACGGGGAATCAATGTGCCGTCAGGAGTTACTTCCTGACTGGCATTTTTTGTAACTCGAATCGCCCGATTCGAGTGCATTTGCGTAATGCCAACAATCTGGTCAGGCGACCGGATTTACATGGGCTGAGTCATATAATGAGCGGAAGCGGCATATATAATAATTTATCTTTTTTCAGTTGAATTATCCTAACGTGCTGTTTATATTGCGCACTGCGTTGCCCTCCGGATTATTTTAAAAACAATTAAACCAAATGTTATGAAAATTCTAAAATGGATACTTATTGTTATTGTGATACTGGTTGCTATTCCCTTAATAGCCGCGCTGTTCATCAAGAAGGATTACAAAGTGGAGCGTGAGGTTGTCATCAACAAGCCGAAGCAGCAGGTCTATGAATATGTGAAATACCTGAAGAACCAGAATGATTACAGCAAATGGGCATTGCTGGATCCGCACATGAAGAAGACATTTACCGGAACTGACGGCACGCCGGGATTCATATCCGCGTGGGAAAGCGACAGCAGCAATGTTGGCAAGGGCGAGCAGGAAATCAAAGCTATGAAAGATGGCGAGCGTGTTGATTACGAGATACGGTTCATCAAGCCGTTTGAATCAACCTCCAGCGCGTACATGACGACGGAATCCGCCGGCACTGACCAGACCAAAGTGAAGTGGGTGTTTTACGGCACCATGCCATACCCGATGAATCTTATGACGGTTATGATGAATATGGATGAAACAGTTGGTGATGATTTGAGTACGGGATTGAAGAATCTGAAGAATATTGTTGAGAAGAAGTAGAGATTCGGTGGTAGGTGTGTGTGGTATCAGCAACGGGGAAAAATAATTAATCTCACGCGAAGGCGCAAAGGCGCGAAGTTTTTATTTTCATTTATCCATTATGCTTTTAGAAAATCAATCCCGTTAGGGATTGGATATGGGTAGAAACAGAGGTACATCTCTTCTATTCCGTCCCGTACGGGACGGGATAAAGCTTTCAACATCTAATTCTACCAGTATGTCGTGCCTACGGCACTTAGATAATTGTTATGAGTGAGAAACTACACCAGCAGTCGAAGCTATGGGTAATTTATAAATCAACATTCCCAAACTGGAGTTTGGGAATGAGGAAAAATAACTTTCAAACATGCCGCTCCTACGGAGCTATGTTACTCTTCTGATCTATAATCTATTTTCCATGCAGGTCATGGGGGCTTACAAACTTCAATGACCGCAGAGCGGTCACACATTTATAGAAAGTAACAAAAAAGCAACTGACCCCAGCGGGGTCACACATTCATAGATATATTGTGCAGCAAAAAACTACTGATAAATATTCTTGATTAGATTATAATCTCAGCGTTAGCTGGACGCCTGGAAGGATGAAAGTTTCTTCGAAGCCTGCTATAAACCTGCCATTTATTCCTGCGGCGATGAACCTATGAAGCTCATATACTGCGGATAGTGATATAAACACGCCGCCAAGGCAGCAGCCGGGGTGTCCTTTTGTGGTAACGCCTATAGTTCCGCCGATACCTGTATAAACTGCAAAATTATCTGCGAGGTAAAATCCCTTTTTTCCCTGAATATAAAGATACGTAGCTGTGTTGCTTTTATTTTGTGGTATCGCGAAGTTCATTAGTCCGATACCCACATAATATCCCTTGCCCGGATGGATATCCAGCTCAAGGGCCGCAGCAAAAGTGCCGCTGTATGAACTGTTTGACTGGCTTAATGACATGCCGGCAATTGCCGAAAACATCGGGCGGAATTCCCTTTTCTTCAGTTTAGGAGAATTGCTGTAATCCTGTGCCATCAATTCGCAGCTTGTAAACACAAGTATTAAGAGTATTAAAGTTGATTTCATACCGTAAATATATTGAATTATTCGAAAATATAACATAGATTAACCTGAATGAAAAAAGCATTCCTAATACTAACACTTCTGATAGCATTTAACTTCGGCTCGCCGAACCCGAGTGTGTTAAACCTGCTCGCAAGGCATAGTATTGAATTCCGCCAAGAAGACAAATCGCGTGACCTGACTAACAATGAGCTGCTTAAGAATAAAGTTGTGAGGTATTTGAAACAGGAAATGCTGTTGAGTTCAGTTGTAAGAGTTGGTAAAAATTTTGGGATCAATTCAAGCTAGAGGATTTCGGAATGCGGATTGTCGATTTCGGATTTTAGAATTGATGTACCGAACTGATTGAATCTTCAAAGCAAATGTTATAATCTGTATTTGAGATTCCCGCCTTCGCGGGAATGGTTAAAGAAAGAGCTCCCTTTCCACACTTTCGCACACAATATGCCCAACTGTAATATGTCCTTCCTGGATGCGCTGTGTATTGGATGAGGGGATGATTATCTCACAATCTGCCATACCTTTAATTTTGCCGCCCGAACCGCCGAGGAATGCAATTGTTTTAACGCCTTTGCTCTTAGCCATTTCGAAGGCTTTGATTATGCTTGTTGAGTTACCGCTTGTGGAGATTCCGACCAGTACATCGCCTTCCCTGCCGAGTCCTTCGACCTGCCTCGCGAAAACATTATCGTAGCCGATATCGTTTGCTCCTGCAGTAAGTAACGAGGTATCTGTTGTGAGTGCTATGGATGCGATCGCGGGGCGTTTGATATCATGTGAAAGCCTGATGATGAATTCGGTAGCGAGATGCTGGGAATCCGCGGCGGAGCCGCCATTGCCGCAGAACAAGATCTTTCCGCCTGATGAAATTGCAGACTTCATAATATCTATAGCTTTGAAAACATCTTCGCGGCAATGAGTCATTATGGCCTGCTTAGTTTCGGCGCTTTCAACAAGTGATTCATCGAAAAATTTTATGCGGTCGAACATATTATATATATTTGATTTAGCACAGAGAAGTATTTCTGTGCCACCGGATGATCCTATACCCTTTTATTTACGAGCTCTGCTATTTTTTTTGAGGCTTCATTCTTACTATCGAATACCGAGAGCGACATACTGCCTACTTTGTTCCTGACATCATTCTTGCGAAAGAGGTTTACCAGGTTCTTGAAAAGGTCTTTGGAATCTTCCACTGCGATTCCCCCGCCTTTCTTTATCAGGTGTTCGGCATCCTCTGAGAGCTTTTCGTTTCCGAAGAGCACGGGAATTCCATACCCGGCGGGCTCCAGCACATTGTGCATTCCCGATTTATATCCACCGCCTACATAAGCAATATGTGCGTATTTATATAAACCCATTAGTATGCCGATACAATCTATGATTATAAGATTCTCACCTTTATATTTATTCAGTTCAGAATACCTGATGCTGTTGATATGCGGGAACTTCTCGTGAATATCATACTCTATGTGTTCAAGATTATCTTCGGTTGGTTCGTGCGGTGCAAGTATTGTAACCAGTGAAAGCTCGTCAGAAAGCCCGTTGGAGCTGATCTTATCGATAACAGGAAAAATTACATCATCATCCTTATCCCATGAGCTGCCTACCACAAAGACATTTTTATCGGTAAGCACATTTCCGTTTATCAGCGCTTTATCGCTTGAAACTTCCTTAGCCTTACTTATCCGCTCATATTTGGTATCACCGAAAACTATAACATCGGTGCCATCTTCAGCCAGCGGAAGGAAACGCTCTTTATCTTCCTCGTCAGTAACGCCGATCACATCAATAAAGCTGTAGATAGCTTTTTTGTAGGAGAGTGTAATTGGGAAGCGCCACTTGAACCTTCGGACATCAAATGCTGAATTGACAACCATTGTGTAAACTCCCCTGCTCTTCATTTCACTCAGCAGGTTCATCCACAGGTCATACTTGATGAAGATCGCAGCAGCGGGAGTTGTTACATCAAGGAATTTTTTCGCCATTGGCGGAGTATCGTAAGGCAGATACGTTTTAATGATCTTAGAACGCAGGGGTGAATCTATTTTAGAATGATTGAATCCTGAAGGCGAATAAAATGATACTATAAAATTATATTTGCCGTGCTTATCAAGTTCATCAATTATTGGCTTAGCCTGTTCAAACTCACCAAGCGAAGCACAGTGTATCAGAATATTTTTTTTGCCGGGGTTAAGGGTTTGTATTTTTGAGCGCAGGTGCTTGAACAGCTCCTTGCGTGCCTTGAAACTCATTTTCAGCTTGTTGTTGAAAATGGAGAGTACTCTCGCAGCCAGCCAGAATAGCGGCAGGAAAATAAAGTTGTAAACTATAGACCAAAGGTATTTCATCTATAAGCGGAAATGAACCCCTTTAGGGGTTAGACTTCCATTATTTCTTTTTCTTTTTGCTGAACTATGAGGTCTATTTCTTTTATGTGCTTATCTGTTAATTTTTGAATTTCGCCTTCCCCGTGTTTCCTCTCATCTTCAGAGAAGTGCTCGTCTTTTTCAGCTTTTTTCAGCCTTTCGATCTCGTCACGGCGTACGTTCCTTACTGCGATCTTTCCATCTTCGGCGTATTTCTTAACCAGCTTCACCAGCTCTTTTCTTCTTTCTTCATTCAGCGCCGGGATGGGTATCCTGATCAGGTTACCATCGTTTATTGGATTCAGCCCGAGGTTGGCATTGATAATAGCGCGCTCTACAAGCGGCAGTGTACCTTTATCCCATACCTGTACAGTAATTGTGTGAATATCCGGTGTGCTCAGGTTTCCTACCTGGCTGATAGGAGTGAGTGTTCCGTAATAATCAACTTTTATGCCATCGAGCAGGTTTGTGGTCGCTTTTCCTGTGCGGATCCTAACCAGCTCATTTCGCACATGCTCTGTGGCCTTGTGCATTTTATTATCTGTTTCTTTGATTATCTCTTTGATCATATATATCTTTTAAAAATTTGTTATATCGCCTGTTAAGATAAAGCTATTTGTGAAAAATAAAAATATTAAAATTCCGAATTATTAATACAGGAAGAACTTAGTTATGAACGAACGTTCCCACTTTTCCGCCGTAAACTATCTCTTCAAGGTTGCCAGGCTTATTCATATTGAATACTATTATCGGGATATTGTTTTCCCTGCATAGTGCAAATGCGGTCATATCCATAACCTTCAGATTCTTGTTTAATGCCTCGCCAAATGTTATGTTCTCGAACATTACCGCATCTTTGTTTTTTTCCGGGTCAGAGTCATAAACACCGTCAACCCTGGTACCTTTTAAAATAACTTCAGCGCATACTTCAAGCGCACGCAGTGCACCGGCAGTATCTGTAGTGAAGTATGGATTACCTGTACCTGCACCAAAAATTACAATACGCCTTTTTTCAAAGTGGCGCATTGCCCTTCTTCTGAGGAACGGTTCGGCTATTTTATTCATATCAATTGCCGAAAGCAGCCTTGTGGGCATTCCCGCTTTTTCGAGCGAGTTTTGCAGTGCCAACGAGTTAATGATAGTAGCAAGCATGCCCATGTAATCGCCGGTTACAGCATCAATCCCCTGCGCCTGTGCCGATAACCCGCGGTAAATATTGCCGCCGCCTATTACAATGCCAACATCTACACCCAAATCATAAATTTTTTTGATCTCGCCGGTAAGGTAATTTAGAATATTTACATCTATTCCGGAATGCGATTCACCGCTTAACGATTCACCGCTAAGCTTCAGAAGCACCCTTTTGTATTTAAGCTCTTTTTTTGCCGCCATTAATATATGGTATAAAAAAACAGGCTTAAACCGTGTGGTTTAAGCCTGTAAAAAAATGTTTATGCAGAAATAGTTTCGCCTAACTGGAAGCGGACCATTGTGGTTACTTTGTATTCACTTCCTGAAAGCCCTGAAACTGCTTTGATAATATCGCCAACTGTTTTGCCGGGTTCTTTAACGAATTCCTGCTCAATAAGGCAGTTTTCTTCGTAGAACTTCTCAACTTTGTTTGTTGCAATTCTATCAGCGATGTTCTCCGGTTTTCCTTCGTTGATCGCCTGGATCTTGTATATCTCTTTTTCCTTCGCTATCATATCATCGCTAACGCCGCTTCTATCAATAGTGAGCGGTTTCATAGCGACTATCTGCATGGCAAGGTCATTGCCAAGCGAGACACCTTCATCTGTTACCTTGCCTATAAGCCCTATAAGTGAAGCAACTTTATTGCCGAGGTGATTGTAATCGCAGTAGAAGCCATCTGAAGTTGAATAGTATTCAGCTCTTTTCACTTCTACTTTTTCACCTACAGATGCTGTGGTTTCATCAACAACCTGCTGAATTGTGCTGCCGGAAGCTGATTTAACTCCAAGTAATGCTCCAATTTCACCATTTTTTGAAGCGAATACGGCTTCAGAAACTGCATTTGCCAGATTGGTAAACGCATCGCTTCTTGCAACGAAATCGGTTTCGCAGTTAACTTCAACGATCGCAGCTTCGGTTCTATCATTGCTTACTCTTGCGAATATGAGGCCCTCTTTGGCAACCCTGTCACTTCTCTTCTGTGAAGTTGCAGCGCCTTTTTTCCTGAGGTAATCAATAGCTTTTTCGAAATCACCATCGGAATCAACAAGCGCTTTTTTGCAGTCTGCAATACCTGCGCCGGTTTTTTCTCTCAACTTTTTTACTAAATCTAAGGAAACGTCCAATATATATACTCCTTTAACGTAAAATTCTTAACTAATTTATAAATAAAGCATCTACAGCGGCAAAACGAAAACGGATTATCCGCTTACGGTTAGGATACGCCGGCGCCTTCTGATTCTTCGGCTGCGGCAATAGTTTTCTTGTTTGCTTCAGCTTCTTCTTCGCGCTGCATTCTCTTAACTTCAACGGTCTGCTTGGTATCAACAATTGTATCAGCAATTGAGCTTGTGATAAGTTCTATTGATTTCACAGCATCGTCGTTTGCAGGGATCGGGTAATCTACCAGGTCAGGATCGCAGTTTGTATCTACAATAGCGTAAATGGGAATTCCGAGTTTCCTTGCTTCATCAACAGCAATATGTTCCTTTTTAACATCGATCAGGAATATTGCGCCGGGAAGCTTATTCATACCAACAATACCGCCAAGAACTTTTTCAAGCTTATCTTTCTCGCGGGAAAGCATCAGCCTTTCTTTTTTCTGGTAATTGTTAATAGTGCCGTCGTTTTCCATCTTAACGATGTTATTGAACCTTTTAATGCTTTTGCGGATGGTCACAAAATTTGTGAGCATACCACCAAGCCATCTTTCGGTAACATACGGCATTCCGCAGCGGGCAGCTTCAGCTTTAACAACTTCCTTAGCCTGTTTTTTGGTGCCGACGAACATAATTGTTCTGCCTTCACTTATAACGCGCGAAAGTGAATTCTGAGCTTCCTGAAGCAGTTCATGTGTTTTTTTGAGGTCGATGATGTGGATCCCGTTGCGTTCCATGAAGATATATCTCTTCATTTTGGGATTCCAGCGGCGGGTTAAATGCCCGAAATGGGCGCCTGATAACAACAGGTCTTCTATTGAAACATTTCTCATGATTTTCTCCTTTTGTTTTTGCCCATTAGCCGGGCACTTCTGCTTTCTTCATCTCTTACCATAACATCCTGTATTAAAGGACACGAGTCGGATAAGATCCGAAAGCATGATTGGTTTATTTAAAAATATGAAGAACAGGTCTTTTGGGGACCTGTTCAAACTTCTAATTGCTTTATTATCTCTTCGAGAACTGGAAGCGTTTTCTAGCCTTAGGCTGTCCGGGTTTCTTTCTTTCAACCATACGTGAATCCCTGGTTAAGAATCCGTCTTTCTTAAGTGCAGGCCTAACGCTTGCATCGTATTTCAGGATAGCCCTTGCTATTCCAAGCCTGATTGCACCGATCTGACCGGTAACACCGCCGCCGTTAACGTTAACCTTAACATCGAACTTGCCGATAAGCTCTGCTGTATAAAGCGGCTCGAGAGCCTCTTTAAGAAGAGAATCTTTACCGAAGAAATCTTTGCCGGTCTTTGTATTAATAGATACACTGCCTGAGCCTTCTGTTAAGAATACCCTGGCTGTAGAACACTTTCTTCTGCCTGTTGCTAAATGATAGTTTGCTGCCATTTATATAGTTTAGATATTTTTTACAATCGGGTTCTGTGCTGCATGCGGGTGATTTTCACCGGCATAAACTTTCAGCTTTGTGATCAGCTTGCTTCCAAGCTTTGTTTTGGGCAGCATGCCTTTAACAGCATAGGTAATTACCCTGTCAGGATGTGTTGCAATAAGCTCCCTGAAGGTCTTTATCTTCTGTCCGCCCGGATAAAGTGAATGATGTTTATAGTCTTTAAGGCTCTCTCTTTTACCGGTCAAACGAACTTTCTCGGCGTTAACTACTATTACAAAATCGCCGGTATCAACGTTTGGTGTAAAACGGGGATTGTTTTTACCCCAGATGATCTTTGCAACTTCTGATGCAAACCTGCCTAAAGTTTTGCCATTGGCGTCAACTACATACCACTTCTTGTTTACCTCATCATTATGGGTAAAATGCGTGGCTTTTAAAGATTTTTCTATCGCTTTTTTCATTGTATTTTCCTAAAAAGAATACAAAAATAGCACTTTTTACAATCAATGTCAATGTAAGGAGTGATGTATAACCATAAATTCGGAACAATTTCCTATTCCGTAGATTAAATTAATACAAATTGCTAAGTTTACAATAAATACACACAAATATATGAGAACATTACTATTTATACTGCTGATTCCATCAATGCTGTTAGCTCAATCCGGCGAGAAAACCGTAACCCTGCTGGATAAATTCGCAGATCACGCCGATAGCCTCATACTGAACTCCTCAGGTGCACCCGGTGAAGTTTACAGTTGTACTATTAATGTACAAAGAAATGTGCGTGCAATTGGTATGCAAAATACAAAGATAACTTTTTACTACTACCAGGCTGAAGATTCGGTCTATGAGATCAATGGGGCCGTTTATTTCGCACCAAGATATAACCTGCCTATTAAGATCTCTGCGGAGTACAATATTGCAGCCAGCCAAAGCGTGATAACAAGCTACTATATAGATGGCGATAAATACCTGAACCGCTTCATCTCAACAGGTGCATTTGGTAATATGTACAGGAATTTCTGGATATCAGGCGGAGAACTGCTTAAATATACATCCAAAGATTCCAATGAAGGTCAGAAAGAAGTAATCCAATCAGAAAAATTCTCAAAGGAAGTTTACAGCGATGGTATTATTGTGATGGATAAGATAAGGGAATATGTTAAGCTCTATTATGATATATTCGAAATTGAGTATAAAGATAAGTAACGGCTATTTCCAGTAATCTTTCATAAGCTCGCTTACCCATTTTGGCTGATCTATTTCTTCACGCGGGAGGAATTCGCGTACAATGGGTTTAATATCGAGTATTGGTGTGCCGTCAATAGCGTCCAATCCCTGAACTTTTAATACCCTGCCGTAGCAATCAATTATTTTAACTATGGTAAGTCCTATATGATTCGGTCTATCCTTAACATGCTGTGCGAAGACGCCGCACTCCGGCCAGTTTGGATTTCCCCTTGGATGGCGCGCACCGGTAATTACTTTGCTTTCATCGGCTTTGTGGAAATAGAATACTATTTCAGCATGCGAGAATTCCGTGATGCCTTTCAGCGAATCTTCGCTGAATTTGTCAGTAAGCTCAATTTCGGAAACAACCTCACCCCAGAAATCGTCTGAAACTTCTTTGCGGGAATTTTTAACGTAGCCGATGGGGATAATATCTATTTTCAATTTATTAAGTTTGTTAGGATTGGAATGCTCAATTCGCTCTAAACACTTTATACACTCTATACACTCCGCACTCTATAAACTCCATACACTCAATGCACATCGCACCTACTTATACTGCGCATGATCTTTGAGAATGTACTTTATCTCCTTAGCTTTCACGAATGAATTCAGCTTGGATAGCTCGTACACATCTATATTTTTGAAAGCCATACCAATCAGGCCCCCGATAACTGCACAAGGGATGGTAAACAGGCCCATAACACCAAGTGTTGCATCCTTTGGGAGGAATTTGATTTTTTTCTTACCCCAAATCTGATAAACCAGGAAACCGCCTATGAATCCAATACCGGCACCGAAAGCTGCACCGGTTTTCCAATACTTGCCGTTATCGAATTTTATTCTTGCGATCTTATCGGTATTTACGATCTTATAACTGCCTGTATCTGAAACCAACAGCAGGTTTTCGTGGATACCCATAAGCCTTGTGCGGGGAATTCCTGAGCCATTCTTGTAAACAATACTGCATGGATCGGTCTGCGCAAAGGCTGCGGTTGTGATAAGTATCAGTCCAAAAAAAATAAGCAGGTTCTTTTTCAATATGTTTTGATTTTTATTATTGCACTGCGCAATATACATAATATATACATGTATAAGCAATACTTACAATAATTCAAAAGTGGTAATTTAAAATCAATTTACAAATTTATGCAGTGTAAATATGTAAGTTACACCTAAGCTAAGCGGGTCAATGCTCAGCAGGGTTAACAAGCTGGAACCAGTTACCATCAGGATCGGTAAAGGTTAGGCATCTTTCCGAGCCATCAGTCCCTTTGAAAACAAGTCCCTTGTTTTCGAGATCTTTTCTTGCGGATTCCAGGTCATTTGTATACAACACAAATCCTTTTTCTGCAGAGCTATACTCCGCTCCCCTGCTATTATTTGCAGCTTCGGATTCAGCGGCGGGACGCAGTAATATTGTATAATCACCTGCCCTAAGCCACACAAATTTATCCTGCTGAATTGTATCCAGCTCAAACCCAAGCACGCTGCAGTAAAACTCTTTCGATGCCATCGGGTCTTTTACAAATACTTCAATGTGCCCCATTTTGATTTCCATCATATACCTCTTTCCAGTTGTGCGAGAGCTTGTTCTTCAATACGAATCCTTCTTTTGAGTACCAGCAAATTTAGAACTGTAAATACTCCTGCAGTTATGTAACATGAAAACATCATCGGTATCACAAGCAGTTCCGTAATTACAGCCGCATAGTTAGGATGCTTCATGTACCTGAACGGACCTTTTGTTACAAGCGAGCTGCCGGGTACAATAATAATCCTGGTATTCCACTTTGTGCCAAGCGATGTAATAGTCCAATATCGCAATACCTGTGCCGCCAGGAAAAGAGCAAAATAAACATACCAGTATTTATTCACACCCGGATTAAAATATAAATATTCAGCAATCAATGAAAGGAAAAAACATGTATGCATCAGCACGATGATTTTATATCCTGCCCGGTCAAACTCAACACCGCCCGCAGCAAATGCAAGCTTTTCATTTCTCTTCGCACGAAACAGCTCCGCAATCCTTTGAACTATTACAAAACCCGCAACAAAATAGAATAATGTCATCAGAGTGTTTTGAATAGTACAAGTTCAGAGCTGAAGCCGGGGCCAAGTGCAGATAGCAATCCGTACTTGCCGGAAACCGGCTTAGTTTTCAAAAACTCATCCAGAACATATAAGACACTGGGCGAAGACATGTTTCCATGTTCCCTTAGTACTTTGCGGGATAGATCCAGTTTACCGTTTTTTAATCCAAGAGATTCCTCATAAGAATTTATCACTTTTAATCCACCGGGGTGAGTTACATAGTACTCAATATCATCAATTGTTAACGAGTGTTTTAGCAGGAACTCTTCGATATTAGGTTTCACATAATCCTTCACAATTGTGGGAATATCCCTGCTGAATACAACACGGAAACCGCTTTCAACAATATCCCATCCCATTACGCCAAGTGAATTATCATATATAGTAGAAAACGAATCCAGTAGTTCCAGCTTACCTTTTTGCTTCAGCGGACTCTCACTTCCGCAAACTAAAGTACATGCAGCACCATCGCTAAAAAGCGATGCGGCAACAATGTTACTTTTCGTCAGGTCGTTGCGCTGGAATGTAAGGCTGCATAGCTCAACAGCTATAAGGAGTGCATTTTCATCGGGGTAAGCACGAGTGTATTCCATCGCCCTGCTGAGTCCTGCAGCGCCGCCAGCGCATCCTAGTCCCCATATCGGTGTGCGTTTAACATGCTTATCAAATCCAAGTTCATTAAAAAGTATTGCGTCAAGGGTTGGAGTCATTACTCCAGTGCTGGTAACATAGATAATATTGTGTATATCGCCTGCGCCGGTTCCTGCTTTTTGAAGAGCTTCGGTGACTGCCTGTTTTGCCAGCTGAACTGCTGTTTGGCTGAACAATTCACTGCGCTCTTCAAAAGAGTGTTCTTCCGAAAGCCATTCGGGTGAAACTGAAATGTGCCTGTCAGAGATCTCCGAATTATCAAAGACACTAATAAGCCTTTCTACATCAAGCTCTGAATCAGAGAAGAGATTGTGTATAAATGCCTTGAGCTCTGACTGAGATATTTTATACGGTGCATCTGCCCTGCCTGTTGATACTACTGAAGCCATAATGATCCCCGGAAAAGTAATGATTAAATACTATGAGTTATCATTTAAACACATCTAAAGCTGATTACGTTCTCCATATATATAATAAAGACACGCTGCGAAGACAGCGTGTCTTTAAAATCAGAGTAATTTCAAGCTGCTAGAAATAGAACTTAATGGTGGTCTGGAATTCATCATCTTTAAAGTCTGTTGCATTTGTGGGTTCGGGATCACCCTTCCCGTTTTTAACAATGCGGAACATACTTTCTACTTCCAGTCCGCTGAGCGGATAAAACACCGCCCCGAAACTGTAACGCTGGCGTTCAGTAGTGCTGTTCTTTGAGCCAAGAGCGTTATCATAGTTTTCATACTGCACTTTCAGTTCAAGGCCGGTTGATATCATTATATCCAGCTCGCCGAAAATTGTCCTGAAATCTGATCTAGTTGCGGCAGAATCACGGATATCAAGCCTGTTATATACAAGTTCACCCAAAAGTGCTACCCGTTCTAATAGTCCGATAGAAATGAATCCGGCGCCCATTTGCCTGAGTGCATTGATGTTATTCGCTGCATCATATTTGAATGGATTGCTGAGGAACGAACCGCCGATACCGAAGGTATATTTACTTTTTTTGCTTGCCCAGCGGAAATCTCCTGAAACGGTAACCTGTTTCTGGTTATCGAAATCGAAGCTGTTATTGCGCTGGTTATCTTTGTTAACGCTTGAGCCATTCGAAAATCCGGCAGAAAGTGTAAAGAAGCTTGGAGCTATACCAACTTCAACGCCTGCATCGGATGCATACGGTGTGTACATATCATTAAATATACGGTTATATGCCCTGTGCTCGGGAATTTTTATTCCGAAGTTTGGAATGAACCTGCCTGCTTTGAAATAAAGTCCTGCGGGCAGATTGGAAACCATACCGTAGATCTCATATTTTGTTGGAAGCGGGTTAGGTCCGTAGGTATTAGGAATATACAGACCCGGGGCAATCATAAGGTTGATATACTTATTCACCTTTGCGTTAACGTACAAGTCGCCCTGCATCTGGAAAAATGAATTGAAGTTTGGATTGCCTTCACCTGTTTGATTATCGATGAAGATCATGCGCATATCTGCACCCATGGAGATACTTTTTGTTATCTGTGGATCTATTTCGGTGGTTTTGTTGGCTTTTTCCCAGAACTTGAAATAGAGTTTATCCTTACCGTACTTAACGCCGTATGAATTCCTCATTCCGCCACCTGTTGGATTAACATGGCAGCTCTGGCACTTTTCGCCGGTATAAGCTGCAAACTTAGGATATGAATACAAGGCAGCCGAAAAAATCAGTGATAAAACCAAAACTCCGAAAACAGATTGTAGTTTTATTTTCATTTTGTTATGATTTAATTGAGAAATAGAATTAATTTTGCTTAATATCTATAATTTTTTATTAAAATACAAAGAAGATAATTTCGGGAATGTGTGTATTTACGGGTATTGGGAAAATGTGTTGTTAGATTAATTTTAAAATTATAAACATATCTTACAGACGCAAGACTTTCACAAAACGAAAGTCAAGACTTTTACAAAACGAAAGTCAAGACTTTTACAAAACGAGAGTCAAGAGGCGCGAAGTTCATCTGACCAAATGTAAATGTATCTATGCATAATATCAATCCCGTTAGGGATTGCATATTGGTAGAAAAAGGAGCCCTCACATTATTCCGTCCCGTACAGGACGGGATGACTATTGGAATTTCACAAGCTACCAATATGTCGTGCCTAACGGCACTTTTGGATTGCTCAACACTCCTGTCAGGCAAACGGATTCAAAATTGACCGCGCAGCGGTCACACATTTATAGCCAGGTGCCGCGACAGTCGAATTGACCACAGCGTGGTCACACATGAATATTGAATGAAGTACACTTAACCAGCCCAACAACAGTTGACTGGCGTCAACTGTTGTTTTCCCCTCCTTACGACTGCTGGCGCAGTCAATAAAGGAGGGGAGCTATATTCAGATACTTACCTACTCACCCACTCAACTACTTACCTACTCACCAACTCAACTACTTACCTACTCACCAACTCAACTACTCACCCGCTTCAAGATTACTTACATTCCCAAACTGGAGTTTGGGAATGAGTAAAGAGAAATGAACTGGAGTTTGGGAATAAGTAAGGGGAAATACTTAAATTAATATCATTTTATATTAAGCAGTTTTCGAGTATTTTTGCAGTTAACGAAACGATCTGAATGAAAGAATACTTCCGTTTAGTAAAGCTGCTAAAGCCCTACAGGCACCTGCTTGTTTTATCATTTATATTAATATTGTTTTATTCGGTATTTAATGCCGCTTCTATTTACCTTTCGATCCCGCTGCTTAAGACACTATTTACCGGTTCAACTACTGATCTTTCCGTATTACCTTCGAAAAACTTCTTCGATAGTATCCGCCAGGCCGCCGATGGATATATTTTTTCCGGAGGTGATAAGTACAGCGCACTGGTAAAAGTATGCGTGCTTATGTTTGCCGCCTACCTGCTCAAAAATCTCTTCGCATTCATGCAAGGTGTACTCACGCAGTATGTGGAAAAATCGCTCATTACCGATCTTCGGCGCAGGATGTTCGAAAAGTTCAATTCACTTTCACTCAAGTATTTCAATGAAAGACGCTCGGGCGATATAGTCTCCCGCTTCATTTCGGATGTGAACACAATTCAGAACACAGTATCCGTAACATTTACTGATCTGATAAAGCAGCCGGTGCTGATCGCCACATTCCTGACAATGGCATTTTTCATTAGCTGGAAACTGACATTGATCTCGATGGTTACGGTACCGCTATCTGTACTGATGATAGTTTATCTTGGCAAGAAGCTGAGGAAATACAGCATCCGCGTGCAGGAATCATTAGGGCAGTTCACTTCGGTGATCTCCGAGAATATTTATGGCGGTAAGATTATCCGCGCCTTTTCGATGGAAGAATTCGAAAAGAAACGCTTTGATAAGAAGCTTAAAGAATACTTCCGTTCTCTGATGAAAAGCGCGGTGTACAGCGATATGACTCGTCCATTGACAGAGATTGTAAGCGTTGCGCTTGGTGTTTTCATAATTTGGTATGCAGGCAAAGAAATATTTTCAGGCAGCTCGCTTGCGCCGGAAGAGTTCATAGGTTTCCTGCTTATCATTTTCCAGTTAATGACACCCATCAAAGATTTCAGCACGGTATCAAACCGCATACAGGAATCATATGCTTCGGCTGTAAGGATATTTGAGATCATAGATGCGAAACCGGATATATACGATAAGTCCGCTGCTATTGACAAACATACCTTCGAAAGCGGAATTGAGTTCAAAAATGTAGGATTTACATACACAGGCGCAGATAAGATGATATTGAACGGCATTGATCTGAATATTAAAAGGAATGAGAACATTGCAATTGTTGGGTTAAGCGGCGCGGGTAAATCAACACTGGTTGACCTTCTCCCCCGCTTTTATGATGTAACTTCAGGCAGCATAGCAATTGACGGTACGGACATCCGGGATATCAAGCTCAGTTCGCTGCGCTCGCTTTTCGGAATCGTTACCCAGGAAATAATATTGTTCCATGATACGATACGTGCCAACATAACATACGGCAGGAGCGATATAACAGATGAGCAGGTAATTGAGGCCGCGAAAAGTGCCAACGCGCACGATTTCATAATTGAAACAGAGATGGGTTATGATACTATAATCGGTGAAAGAGGCATAAGGCTATCCGGCGGACAAAAGCAGCGGCTCGCAATTGCACGGGCACTGCTAAAGAATGCGCCAATTATGATACTCGACGAAGCAACCTCCTCGCTGGATACTGAATCCGAACACCTGATACAGGATGCAATTGAGAAGCTGCTCAAGAACCGGACATCGATAATAATAGCGCACAGGCTTTCGACAATTAAAGATGCTGACAGGATCGTAGTTATTGATGACGGCAGAATTGCCGGACTGGGTACACATGATGATCTGCTGAAGGATGAAAAAAGCATCTACCGTAAGCTTTATGAAATGCAATTTGGTTAAAAGTAAAATTTACTGTTCCGCGTGAAAATATCGGTTGTAATAATTACGAAAAATGAAGAGCTGAATATCAAAGACTGCATAGAAACAGTTAAGTGGGCAGACGAGATACTAATCATTGACTCCGGAAGCACTGATAGAACAATATCCATTGCATCAGGGCACAATACCAGAATAATTGCTGATGCACCTGATTCATTTGCAGAAAAAAGAACCCTTTCAATTGAAAAGGTTTCGAATGACTGGATATTTTTCCTTGATGCAGATGAAAGGGCTACACCCGAACTGCAGAAAGAACTGATAGAATTTGAACCCCGCGAAGGAATTAACGGTTATATACTCACCCGCAGGAATTACTACTTCGGGCAATGGTTAAGACACTCGGGTGTTTACCCTGATAAACACATCAGACTGTTCAACAGGAAATTCGGCAGTGTAACGCCGCGGCTTATCCACGAAGGAATTGAAGTCACAGGCGGCACTGCGGAGATGAAGGGTGAATTCCTGCACTACTCTTTCCGTGATATGACACATATGATGGATAAAATAAACTTCTACAGCACACTGGAAGCAATGGATAAATTTAAGAAGGAAAAGAAGTTATCTAAAACAGGGGTCTTTACGCATGCTTTATCTACGTTTTTCAGGGTTTACATTTCCCGCAAAGGTTATAAGGATGGCCGCGGCGGATTTTTCATCAGCTTCTGTTATGCAATGGATAATTTCCTTTCGCATCTTAAGCTGTTAAAACTGCAGGGAAAAATTTAAGTTACCGATAAGCAGAGAAACACATATCAAAGAGCATAACTCAAATATGATCCGTTACACAGATGCGCTGATAATGGTATTTATTGGATTAGCAGCATTCACATCACAATGGAGCATAGCAGCTTCATCGATAGGAATTGGCGGATTGATCCTTCTTACAGCTTTCCGGCTAATCTTAAAACGCAGCGATGTAACTCTCGATAAGAATATATTGATACTTTTTGCTGTTTACCTTGTAATGCAGGTTATATCTTCTGCTATAAGCAATGACCCCGCTGATTCATTCGATAATATGTCAAGGAAAGCTTCAATATATATTGTATTCATTGCTGCTGTTTTGTTCATAAGGGAGCCTCAGCAATTAAAAAAACTGCTTATCGCACTCTTGTTTTTCACTGCTTTAATTTCCGTTATTGAGCTTGTGAGATTTGCCATAGATTACATTCCGAATCCTCCGGTATCCCTTAGCGAGTACCGCCTGCAGTATTTTGGGTTTCCACTTACGAACGGAGCCATTAAAATGATGATACTGCTGGTATTGATACCTTTGATCTTTACAAAAAAGAATTTCCTGTTTGAGGATTCAAAGCTCGGTAAATTATTGCTTGGATTGATCTCGCTTCTTATCCTGGCAACATTTTACCTCACCAATGCACGCAATGCTGTACTGGGATTATTTACAGGACTGCTTATTTATGGTTTATTAAAGAACAGGTATTTCCTTGCAGGTTTGATACTGATAACGCTTGGATTCCTGCTGCTTGCTCCTCTGCCGCTGAAGGAGAGGATCTTAAGTATTGGTGATATCAACCATCCAAGCAATCACACCCGCATTGTTATGTGGGAAACAGGATTGAAGATATTCAAAGATCATCCTTTGTTAGGGGTCGGTGATGTTGATATCAACAAAGTTTACAGGCAATACAAAACGCCCGAATTCCACGGTGAAGGCTCACATATGCACAGTAACTTCGTGCAGATCCTGGTAAATTATGGCATATTTGGATTAGCAGCGTGGCTAACATTGATGCTTTATATTTTTTACAGGCAGTGCAGGGTATATGCAGTAACAAAAAATAAAAAGATACTAAATACTTTGGCGGTCATCTCAATTTCTTCGATGGCGGCTTTGATGGTAAGCGGGTTAACCGAATGGAATTTTGGCGATGCTGAGTTTGCTGCCGTTATGTGGTTTAATCTCTCCTTAGCTTTTGTTGCCTCAGGATTTATGAAAAGGGGTGAATATGCCGGCAATTAGCGCAATCGTAATTACATTTAACGAAGAGCAAAATATCAGGGCGTGTTTGGAATCCCTGGAATGGTGCGATGAGCTTATTGTGGTAGATTCCAATAGTACGGATAAAACTGCTGAAATAGCACGGGGTTTTAATGCCAAAGTGCAGATTGTTGAAAACCAAACCTACGGCGAAAAACGAAATACAGGAATCGACATGGCATCCGGTGAATGGATCCTATGGTTAGATGCAGATGAGAGAATTACCCCTGAGCTTCAGAAAGAGATCACACAACTGGTATCTGCAGAAAAACAACCCTATGAGGCATATTTAATAAACAGGAAGAGTTTTTTTATAAACAAGTTCATTAAACATTGCGGCTGGTACCCGGATTATACACTCAGACTCTTCAAAAAGGCATCAGGCATTAGATTTAATACCCTGCTGGTACACGAAAGTGCTGTTTACAATGGGAAAAAAGGCAGGCTTAGAAACGATATTCTGCACTTTACCGATATGGATTTTGAGCATTATATAAAAAAGCTGAATAGTTACACTACCCTATCGGCGGAAGAGCTGTTTATGAGAGGTAAGAAGGCGGGATTTTTTGATATAATTTTTCGACCTGCATTTACATTCTTTAAAATGTATTTTTTGAAATTAGGAATACTGGATGGCTTCATGGGACTGGTATTGTGTTCGCTTTCTTCAGTCCATGTTTGCGTTAAGTACTCGAAGCTATATTTAAGAAACAGGGATAAACAATAAATTTTAAATCTACTTAGCATATGGATAATAAAGAGAAAAACACACAACTATTCATGTATCTTGTGGGATCATTCGAGATGTCTGCAATGATGGCAATGGGAAAGATAAAAAATCCCATGACAGATAAAACCGAAAGGGATCTTGCCCAGGCGCAGTTTTCGATCGATATACTTGATATGATGAAAGAAAAGACATCCGGCCAGCTTTCAGAATATGAATCAAAGTACCTAGATAACACTGTAGGCCAGCTTAAGCTCAACTATTTGGATGAGATGAAAAAAGAACCGGCAAAATCTAAGCCGGCTGCTGAAACCGGAAAAGAAGAATCAAAGGATAAAGATGCAGGAAATAATGAGGAAATTTTATCAGCAGAGTGATCTGCAAACAATATGACATTCGGAATACGCGGTAACGTCAACAAAACCGAGCTTGCACCGGTTGTATACAGATTGGTTAAAGGCCTGAACACTGCAGGCATAGATTATTTTGTTGAAAAAGAGGTCTCTCTGCAAGTGAAAAAGAGATTCAAACTCAACATACCTGCTTCAAAAATACTTGCCGATTCAAAGCTTGCCTCCAAAAGTGATTTTATGATATCGATCGGAGGTGATGGTACTTTTCTTGCTACAGCCAAACTGGTTGGCAGCAGGAACATTCCAATTATCGGTGTAAATCTTGGTAAGCTTGGCTTCCTGGCCGAAACCTCCACCCGTGATACATTAGGATTCGTTAAAAAAGTGGTTGCAGGCAGGTACAAGATAGATGAACGTACTGTTTTGCAGGCTTCTTCAAACGGAAGCGGAAAAGTAATTTACGGAATGAACGAGGTTGTGATCAACCAGAACGAGATAGTGAAGACTATAGAGATCAGGGTTTATTTCAACAATCAGCTTGTGAACAGCTACCATGCCGACGGACTGATAATTTCCACTCCAACTGGCTCAACAGGCTATTCACTCTCGGCGGGCGGGCCAATTGTATTTCCAAAGACTGCGGTGTTCATACTCTCTCCCCTATCTCCGCATACGTTAACTGCGCGGCCGGTAATTCTGCCTGATACAGGTGTATTTAAAGTTAAGCTTAATTCAAGAGTGCCGATAAATATTGTTACTGATGGCAATTCTATTGTTAAGCTCAATGCACCGTTTTCAATTGAGATCAAGAAAGCACCATATACAATAAAGATAGCCAAGAGCCTGAACAGCAACTATTTTAAAGTCCTGACAAGCAAGCTGCTCTGGGGCGAAGACAAAAGGAAAAAGAGTCGATTCTAGCTTACAAATTTACAATGAATCACTTAATCAACATGAATAAATTGCGCAAAGGAAACAAATATATGAAAGGATGTATAGTTTTTGGATAGAAGGATCATTGTAATTTTCCTTACGGTATTTATTGATTTGCTTGGATTCGGGATACTGATACCTATACTTCCCACGTTTGCGCAGAATGAGCTGTTCATGAGCGAAACTCTCATCGGGCTGAATATAGGCATATTTTCCCTGATGCAGTTTATATTCAATCCACTTTGGGGCAGGCTCTCCGATATCTATGGCAGAAAGCCGATCCTGATATTCGGACTCGCGGGAAATGTTGTTTCATACATCATCACGGGATTGGTGCTTGCAGGCGTTTGGAAATCTGTATTCTTGCTTTTTGTTTCACGCGCGCTGGCGGGATTCTTCTCCGCTAATATCGGCGCAGCAATGGCATATATATCTGATGTAACACCGCCAAAGGACAGGTCGAAGGGCATGGGTCTTATCGGCGCAGCATTTGGGTTGGGATTTGTGTTCGGTCCGTTTATAGGCGGAGTTCTGGCTAAACATTACGGATTTGGCTTCCCGACTTTCATGTCTGCCGGTTTATCACTGGTTGCTTTGATGCTGACCTTCTTTTTTGTAAATGAATCACTGCCTAAAGAGCTGCGCGGGGCGAAGACCATGAGCGGCTTTAATGTTAAAAATGGATTTAATAAACTGATAAGCGCCCTTAAGCATCCGCATGTTGGATTTTTGATACTACTTTACTTTGTAATAGTGTTTTCTATCTCAAACATCTTCTCTACATTTCAGCTTTATGCTGAAAGTAAAAATGGTTTCAGTTATGACTTTGAGCAGGTAAGTTACCTTTTCGCATTTTCGGGGCTTGTTGGTGCTATAACGCAGGGCGTATTGATCAGGCCGATATTGCGGATGTTTGATGAGCGCAAAGTATTCATAGCAGGATGCATAATAATGGGAATCGGATTGGGAACTATCCCCTTTTCGAACCACATACTTGTACTACTGCTCGGAAGCATTTTGTTTATGAGCTTTGGAAATGGTTTACTGCTATCTATCGGACTTGGATTGATATCAAAATTCAGTGATAGAGACGAACAGGGCGGCATTTTAGGCTTAACGCAGTCGTTGGCCTCGCTGGCCCGATTCCTGGGTCCAACCTGGGGCGGATTGGTATATCACTATGTAAGCTTCACTGCCCCATTCTTAACCGGCGGGATTGTAATGGTCGGCGCAACCGTCTTAAGCTTCCGGCTGCTGAAGGATAAATATAAACACAGTACAAATCCACATTAATCAATATTTATAGTATGAGATCGATAGTAATTATCACTTTAGCTTTAATACTATGTTCCGTAAGTTCCTCTTCCCAATATTCACACAACACCATAAACGGGAAGTTTTACATGGGATTCGGCACATCAGTCTCGTCATTTCTGGGGGGTGAATTCGGCAAGGTTTATGCATTGAGGCTAAACTACTCGCCGGATTATTACGATAGCTACAATTCATATAACTACAGCTCGTATGACGGATATGACTCATATTTTATGTACTCCCCTATCCAGCTTGACGTAAATGCCGGCTATATGCTGAATGAAAAGCTCTCGGTTGAAATGGAATCTTCATTCATCTGGCATCTTCGGGGAAGACCGGAACCGGAGTTTGTAACAGGAACTGAAGATGGCACCGACTATATTGATAAGTATGATAACTCTACCTTGTTTGCAATTCCATTAGTGGTTAATGCCAAATTCTATCCGGCGGGAAGAAAAGAGACACCATTTTACATTAAAGCCGGAGCAGGATTCCAGTACGTGAGCGAATCATCCGAACGAGTGCGGGAATATTATACATTTGATGAGTACTATTACAACTATTATTCAGGCACGTCAGTGTTGAGTACCTACAGCAAAAAGTCATGGCTCCCCGGATTCAAGGTCGGTGCCGGAGTTTCATATAACCTGCTTGAAGACCTGAGCGCTTTCACGGAGATAGAATATTCGTATTTTAAAAACTACCCCCGCGGCGGTGATTCGCCGCTTGCATTGGATAAAGCCCGTTATACGGGGCTGCTTGCATTAAACACGAAGATCTATTTCAATTTTTAGTTGTGCTTTGCTTTTACACATTAACTTTGGTAAGATTTGATTATTTTTGCCCTTATGCTTCCAGATTTCAAGAATAAAATTGTGCTTGCGCCAATGGAGGATGTTACTGAGCCTCCTTTTCGGCTTGTCTGCAAACGGCTTGGGGCTGATGTACTTTATACTGAGTTCATTTCGAGCGAAGGGCTGATCCGTGATGCCCGCAAAGCCCGCGAAAAGCTGTTCTTTTTGGAAGAGGAGCGGCCGCTTGCAATACAGATATACGGCGGCAACGAAGAGAACATGGCAGAATCCTCAAAGATCAGCAGCACCGCAAATCCGGATTTTATTGATATAAACTGCGGCTGCTGGGTGAAAGATGTAGCTATGCGCGGCGCTGGCGCAGGTCTGTTACGCGATCTGCCTAAAATGCGGCGTATTGCTGAATCCGTAATGGCTAACACATCGCTGCCCGTAACACTGAAGACGCGTCTTGGTTGGGATGAAAATTCCATAGTTATAGTTGAAGTTGCAAAGATAATGGAAGAGATCGGCATACAGGCATTAACAGTACATTGCCGCCTGCGCAATCAAGGCAACAAAGGCGAAGCTGACTGGAGCTGGGTAAAGCGGATTAAGGATGCAGGTATAAAAATACCAATAGTACTAAACGGGAATATCAAAACGCCTGAAGATGTTAAATTCGCATTTGATACATACGAAGCTGATGCGGTTATGATCGGCCAGGGAGCAATTCACAATCAGTGGATATTCAGGCAGTCAAAAGAGTATATGGCGACCGGAATATATTCAGAACCCGGAATAACAGAGAAGATTGATGTTTGTATAGGCCATTTAAGGCTGAATTGTGAAGCCAAGGGCGAAGCACGGGGCGTGATGGAGCTGCGGAAATTTTATTCAGGTTATCTTAAGGGTCTGCCCAATATCAGCACATTCAGAATGCAGCTAATGGCAATTAAAGAAATGGATCCGGTCATAGAGAAATTGAATGAGATAAGGGATCATTATTTACAGTTGGTAGAATGAACGGATAGATTATTCCTAATTCGTAATTCGTAATTCGTAATTTTTCTCAATACCCATCGCCATCTTTTATTACATCGACGTTCAGGAGGGTGTTGTTTAGAACCTGCCACAGCGGTTTGGTAAGCCAGGGGACACAATCCTTTTTGTAATACCACCAAAAATAACCGCCAATATACCTGCGCGAAGTAATATTCATTGTGTAATACCTTGTGATAAATTCAGCTTTTTTTAATACATTTGTTGTACCGCACTCACCTATTCCGAGCTTAGAATTGGGGAATAAAACACTCAAGCTATCAAACACCATTTGCCAGTTTGGCTGGTAGTTATTGCAGTCATCTTCATAATAAGAAACAAACACATAATCAGGCAGCCTGCGGAACTTGAAATCAAAATTCTCATTTATCCACCTGAACATTTCATTCTCAGGTCTCTCCCAGCAATCATGATTATAATATAGAGTAACGGCAGTTTTGAGCCCATTCTTTCTTGAGCGGATAAGGCCATACTTTACTTTAGCCATCACCGAGTCAGATGGTCCAAGCCACTCGCCGTTTATTTCGTTGCCAACTTCCCATATGTCTATCTTATCACTCAGTGCAACCTGGTACTCGTCAACTCTATCCTTAAACTGTTTAACGCTGTAATCGTTCATATAGTAACTATCCAGTATCTCCCCCATCGTATAACTTACGCTGTCAATTTTGCGTACTGCTGCCGCATAATCAGAAGCAGGAACCCATTCATCAAATACAATTCTTGCGGTCATTTTTTTTGAATGATTGGCAAGTGCGGTAACCGTTGCGTTGATCCCGCTTATATCATCAATAGTAATGCCATACATCCTGTCCTGATCCTGCCCATAGATCCGTAGAGCCATTATCAGAATACCGACAGTAAGCAATTTACAGATATATTTCGAAAGTTTGTTCATTTAGTAGTACTAAAGTAACAGAAATTTAGGTTTAAGGAATCACTAAATTGGTTATATTGGTCCGGGATATAAAAAAAGAGCATTCCTTACTGAGGAATGCTCCGAAAATTCAATTTACTAAATTTTTATTTAATTACTTTCACTCTTTCCACACCATAAACCTGCTTAGTATCGGCATCCTGAATAAACACGATAATATGCAGATTCTCAGGTACCCATTTGGGTGCAGAACCAAAGTTCTTTGTTACTGTATTCTGCCCTACTGAAATTGCTTCCCCGTTTTGGCCTGTTATCATATACCGCATCACATCATCCGGATTTGTAACTCCGTTTGGAGCGGTTACATACTCAACATCATCTTCCGTTATCACCATGTGAATAACAGTGTTGCTTGTAGGCAGTGCATTCAGCAGAGTGATGTTAGCGGTTACTGTGCCGCTATCGAGCAAATCATCATATGTAGTTGAAAGGACAATATTCAAATAGCGCATGGTATTAAATTCAGCATTGATCTGCGCACCCCATGTGCTTGAAGAGAACTGGTCCATATTCGAACCGTCAAGCCTGCCCTGCGGTGTTGTATTCACGGAGTAATAATCAGCTCTTGCCTGGTTCTGAACTATATTAGCGCGGTAAAGTGAATCAAGTATATAAGGATACTTTGTATGATAGCTCAGAATTATCACGCTGGTGTCGTTTTTTGTCGCGCCAACGTTCTCTTTGATCTGATCAAGATAGCTGTGAGCAGCTATGCATGGAACACATCCTGCATTGGTATAAAACTCAACCAGTACTTTTTTGTTTACAGGCTGCGGAATGTACACCGAGTTTGTTGAAGTATCATTGCTTTCACAGCCGTATAAGATTACGGCAAGGGGTAAGACCAGCAAGTATTTTAATATTCTGTTAGAAATAAGTTTCTTCATATAAGTATATCAATTAAAATTATTCATTAATGTTAACCTGAATCCATTGAACGGGTTAACATAGCGGCAAATACCGCTTGAACACTGAATACCGCCGCGCTCACTGCCGTAAGAAAGCATGATAGTATTAGCGGAGGTAAATTTATAAACGAGTTCACCTTTTATCCAGTATTTTTTACCTGAAGGATCTTCTTCATCATTTGTAAATTCCGCAGTACCTGAAACTATAATATTCGGCGATCTTGATACGCTAAGCGTTGTAAGCTGGCTCCAGAAATGCGTATCGCCTGAACGAATGCTGTTGTATGCCTGCTGGAATTCTGCATTCACCTTTACACCATAGACCTTTGCAAAAGTGTACTGCACTTCAACAGGTACGGTAAACGTCCTGATAATATCCGATGAATTGGGGTCAACTATACTATATAGTACATTTGTTTTCCTGGAAACGCCAAGCTTTGTTTTCAGGTTCTTATTAACATAATACTCAGCTTCAAGGAATAATTCCCAATACGGCGAAAATTGATTCTTAACAGATGGGAGGAAAGCATCATTTCTTTCAACTCTTTCATACCTGGTAAGTGTTGTGGTATCAGCATCAAAGTAATCATAATGCCTGCTTGTCAGCGAAGCATTTGCGTTAAGTGTGAGCTTGTCATTTGGTGAGTAAAATACATCAACCTGCCAGCCCACTTCATCGTTAAAATCTACGTTATGCGGAAACCTGGAAAGAAGTGTTGAGGAATAAACTTTGATACAGGAAGGTGCATTCTGAAAAGGCAAAGCTTTGAAAGGATCACTTGCGCTGCGCTGATCAGGGGTAGTAATGTTGAACCTGTAATTTTTATAATCAAGCGTTATACCGAATCCTTCGCGGGTGTAGCCCAATGAAGCGTATGCTCCATCGCCTCTCGGAGCTTTTGACTGCGTGTATAGTACGTTTGGTTCTGATATTGTGACCTTGTTAGCGTATGAGAACAACAGGCTGAATCCTTTATGAGTAAGCCCAAGATTGCCTTCGAATATCTCTGCGTTTATCTTTGTGTTGACATTACCGGTAGGGATTGTACCTTCGGTAAACAGATACGAACCGCCCAAAGTCAAAAACTTCAATGGTGAAATACTGAAGTTACCGGCACGAATTGAATACTCTTCTACTCTTGAAGTATCGTTAATATCGGTAAAATCCATTCCGCCGCCAAGAATAGTTCCGTTGAATTTAACTTTGCCCTTTTTGCCGAACGAATGCTTATAGTTGATCTTTGCGCCGTCAAATTCGGTATTCCATCCTATAGGACGGCTTTCGAATGAGTTCAGTGTGAGGCCGCTTGCAAACACCTCGTAATAATTTCCGGCGCGAACGTTGAAATCATCCTTTTTGAACTCAAGAAACCTTCTGGAGAATCCTTTAACCGATTTGCCGAATTCGATCGGGTCATCGTACTCATACCTTACTCCGGCGAGAAAATCATTAACAAACAGCCTAACATCGGCAAGCTCTTCAAAATACTTCTTGGTATTATCTCCGGTAACGCTGTTTTCCTTGCCGATACCGTACCTAAGCAGATTTGAAGCTGATACTTTTACATTCAGCTTGATCTGCGAATAAGCTTGATTGGCTGCAAAAACAAAAAAGATCAAAAGTAAAGTTACTGCCCACTTTAGTTTTAACATTTCTAGTTCTTTCCTATCTTCAGGGCTTCCTTAATATCATTTTCAAGCTTGATGTCATCTCCCTGTATGTAGCCTGAATATGTCTTAAATACATTGCTGTTCCTGTCAAGAAAGACCGAGAACGGCGGGTCCTGTCCGCCCATATTGCTAAAAACGTTCTTATCCGTATCGAAAAGCACGGTGAACTTGTAGCTTTTTGATTCAATATACGGTTTTACTTTGGAAAGCGATTTTTGGTCATCTATACTGATTGCAACAAATACAAAACCTGAATCTTTATACTTATTATACAGCTCATTAAGCACTTTCATTTCTTCTTTGCATGGAACACACCATGTTGCCCAGAACTGGACGAACACGGGTCCTTTTTTAACTAATTCGGAGAGCTTAACATTATTGCCATCCAGATCTGCAAGATCGAAATCATATCCCTGGGATAAGGTCTTTCCTGAGAATATAAGCAGGGTTAGAAAAGCTAAAACTACTATATTGTTCTTCATTTTACCTTTAAAATTGAGTTATTTATTCAACTATTTTAACAAAGAAACTACTATTGCAGTTACAACAATATTTAAGATCGATAGCGGCAGCATAACCTTCCAGCCGAGGTTCATAAGCTGGTCATACCTGAACCTTGGAAGCGACCAGCGAACCCAGATGAAGAAGCATACAAGGAATGCAACTTTACCGCAGAATACCAGAACCTGCAAAATTGTTGTCACCATTGGAGGTAATCCGAAAGTCTGCAGGTATGGGAACTGCCATCCGCCAAGATACAAAGTTGTGATAACTGTTGATGCTACGATCATATTGGCATACTCAGCGAGAAAAAACAGCGCGAATTTCATGCTTGAGTATTCGGTATGGTAACCGCCAACAAGCTCAGGCTCTGCTTCGGGAAGATCGAACGGCGAACGGTTGGTTTCAGCAAATGAAGCCACAAGGAAAATTATAAATCCAAGCGGCTGCAGGACCAGATTCCATTTCCAGCCATATTGATGAAGCACAATATCCTGTAAGCTTAGTGAACCGGTTATCAATACAACACCAACTACTGCAAGCCCCATTGAAAGCTCGTAGCTGATCATTTGCGCGCTGGAACGAATTCCGCCGAAGAGTGAATACTTGCTGTTTGAAGACCAGCCGCTTAGAGTAATACCATATACACCGAGCGAGGTTAATGCCAAAATATAAAGTACGCCAACATTAACATCAGTTATCTGCAGCGGAATTACTCTGCCGAACAGCTCAATTGTATGACCAAAAGGCACTACCGCAATTGTTGTCAGCGCAACAAATATCGAGATCATTGGCGCCAGGGTATGTATGGGTTTATTTGCTTTAGCAGGAACAATATCTTCCTTAAACACCAGCTTTACTACATCCGCAAATGGCTGCAGAAGTCCCTCGTATCCAACCCTGTTGGGTCCATAACGATTCTGCATGAATGCTGAAAGACGCCGCTCTGCATAAACTGCATAGGCAACAGAAACCAGCAGAACATTTATTACTAAACCTATTTTAATTGTTGAAATAAGTAATTCTATCCACACGGATCTAACTCTCCATTAATTTATTTTTGAGCAGATTAATTTTTTCGATCGGAGTTGGGTCAACGTTGCTTAATATAGCAAGGTAATAGCTCACCCAGTCTCCTAAGTAAACAAGATCAAATATTCTTTCCAGTTTTGAATTACCTTCGGATTCGATCTCAATATCAAGCCCGCGGTATTTTTCAAGTATCTCTTTAGTTACTTTCTGCCTCTTGATGATACGGGGATTATCTTCCCTATCCAGCAAGTACAATATTGCAAAATTACGCAAAAATTCTGAATTTTCCTGCCACCCAACTATTTCATTGTGGTTCATTTCAGGAAAGTAATTGCCGAATGCCAGAGTTTTGGCATTTTCCGCGATCTGCCCTCTCCAGCGCAGATTCACAATATCCAGAAGATCATTGGATGAGTACAGAATCGGTATTTTACCGAGCAGGTGGCGTGATATTTTTTCGGCTGAATTACCTGTTGAGTCGAGTGAGGTGTAAAGCATCGACCTTTCCTTCATCAGCTCAATCACTTTTTTTATCTCGTTATCTCTATCGGGTATAAAGCCATTTTTGATCAGAAAAATAAGCAGTGTAAAAAAAGAAAATGCAAGAGCGCAGCGCGGCTGGTACCCTCTCGGCAGCTTGATCACTAAATTGCCGTCATTTTCTGCTATAACAGTCAGCTTGCCGCCGGAAGAAACACATACTATCTTGCAGCCTTTGCTCTTCGCATCGTTATATGCCGAAAGCGTTTCCTCAGTTTCACCTGAATAGCTTGATACAATAACAAGTGTTTCTTTGCCCGCATAGGCAGGGAGAAAATAGTTGCGGTTTACAGCTACGGGCACTTCTATCTCGTTTTGTATATAGCTTCTTAGCAGATCGCCTCCAATTGCTGATCCACCAAGACCCGTAATAATAATGTTCCGGATAGCAGCCGTATCAATGGACGGTTCAATTTTATTCCCAATCTCACTTGCTTCAGTTATCTGTTCAGGGAATGCTTTAAGTATACTGAACATGTCGGCACTATCGCGTAATTTTAAATCAGAGTTTGTGATCATAATTTTCTATTGAAACATTAATTTGGTAAACACCAAAACTTTAGACATACAATGTTTCATTCAGTTTTTCACCGATGTTTTTATTAAAACACTCTGCAATATATTCTTTAACTTCCGAGATCAAGCTCATCCGGAGAACATTTTCAGCAATTTCAGATGCATTCACATAATTCACCAGCCTGATGAGTCTTTTGATCCTCAAATACGAAAGCGATTCAACGCTTAGCTCCGATACACCCATGCCAATTAACAGAAGGCTTGCATATGGATCAGATGCCATTTCGCCGCATACACTCACGGGAATATTATTCTTCTCAGCGCTCTTTACTATCATGCTAATCATCCTGAGAACTGCCGGATGGAATTTTTCATACATATCGCTTACAAGGCTGCTATCTCTATCAACTGCCAGCGTATATTGAACCAGGTCATTGGTGCCAATACTGAAATAATCGACCATCTTACCCAGCTCATCAGCAAGAATAACTGCAGAAGGTATTTCTATCATTATTCCGACTTTCATATCCTCATCGAACCTGATTTCCTCAGCCCTCAATTGCGCTTTCGCCTCTTCAAGGATATCCAGGGTCTTTTTTACTTCTTCAATTCCGGAGATCATTGGGAACATGATCTTAACATTTCCCGCGGCAGAGGCACGGAGTATTGCCCTTAATTGTGAAAGGAACACATCTTTTTTATCCAGTGTAATACGAATACCGCGCCAGCCTAAAAAAGGATTTAATTCCTTTTGAGCATCCGGAAGGATCTTATCGCCGCCGAGATCAAATGTGCGAATGGTTACAATGCCCGGGTACAACCGCTCTGCAAGGAATCGGTACTGTTTGTACTGCTCTTCTTCAGATGGGAACTCGCCCTCTTCCATAAAAAGATGTTCTGTCCGGTATAAGCCAACATCACAGCCAAAATGTGTGACAACAAAATCTACCTCGTTGTTAAACTCAAGGTTAGTAGATAACCTGATCGCCTTGCCATCCTTTGTTTCCGATGGAAGCTTTTCCAGCTCCATCAGCCTGTTTTCAAATTCAAGATTCCGCGCAACCTGCTCCCTGTATGAAGCAATAGTTTCTTCTGTGGGATTTTTTACAACAATCCCTTTATAACCATCAATGATAAGGAAATCTTCGGATGTGATGCTAACCGAAATATCATGCATGGCAACGACTGCGGGAATTTTAAGTGAGCGTGATACTATTGCTACATGAGAGTTTACTCCTCCAAGATCTGTAGCAATGCCAAGTAAATTACGGTTGCTGAACAGAATTGTATCGGCAGGTGTCAGATTCCGCGCTATAACTATAGAATTTTCCGTTATCTTAGAAACCAGCCTGCCTTTTAGCAGATTCCTGAGAACGCGGTTCTTCATATCTTCAATATCGTTAACGCGCTCCCTGATATACTCATCCTTCGAAGCTACAATTGCATTTTCAAGAATTAGTATCTCTTCTTTGAATACCCGGTATGCAGGTTTGCACTCCTGGCTGATCCGCTCTTTAACTTTCGAATGAAAGAAACTATCGCTGAGGAAGCTGAGCTGTGCTTCAAATATCTGGAGATTTTTTTCTTCGAGCTTTTCTTTGGCGAGATTAAATATCTTGTTCAGCTCTTTTACCGAGTGAGTTACAGCACTTTCATAATCCGATATTTCCTTTTCGGGGAATACATCTTCCGGCGAGGAAATATCAACATTGTAATTAGGAACTTCTGCCCTGTAAACAAATGGAACCCCTATCGAAATTCCCTTCGATGCAGCAAGACCTTTATATATTTTTTCTTTTTTACTTTCCAATTACTACCCGGGTGTTATAAAACTATAGTTCACCAAATCCATCTTCGAAGAACTTCACAAGCTCTGCCGAAGCTTTCTCCTCATCTTCACCATCAAGCTCGAGAGTTAATTCCGAGCCCTGTTCCGCTGCAAGGGTCATTACACCAATAATGCTTTTTCCGTTTATCCTGAAATTATTTTTAACGATGTAGAAATCTGACCGGTACTTTGAAGCAATCTTCACAATTGCCGATGCCGGCCTTGTGTGCATACCCGCTTTATTAACTATCTTAACTTTTTTTTCTATCATCCGGTATAAATTTCTGCCCTAATAGCTCCTGTTCAGAAGCATGTCCGAAAAGCTAAGAAGCAGCTTCCGTGCATTATCATTTGGAAGGCCTTCAAGAGTTTTGTTTGCCTTGCCGGTATATTCTTCAATTTCTTTGCGGGCAGATTCCACCACACATATCTCGTTATAGATCTTTACAACTTCTCTGATTTTCGCGTTCGGTTCACCGGCTGTATTATACAGGAACAGGAATTCGTCTTTCCGGCTTCCGCTCAAGATCTCCAGTGCTCTTAGGTACAGGAATGTTTTTTTTCTTTCCAGAATATCGCCGCCGATCTTTTTGCCAAACTCGCCTTCATCTGCAATTACATCCAGCAGGTCATCCTGTATCTGGAATGCAAGTCCGATATTTTCCGAATACTCGCTGATCGCTTGAATACCGCTTTGTCCTGCATCACCAATCAACGCACCCATTACAGAAGATGTTCGAAGCAGCTCGGCAGTTTTTTTCCTGATCATTATTTTGTAATCGTTAAGGCTCACATCTGTACTCAATTCAAATTCTTTATCAAGCGCCTGCCCCTCGCAAACTTCAATAACACCATCGGTAAATGCTCTTACAACTCCTTCAATATTTCCTGAACTTGTACGAAGCAGCGAACGGTACGAAAGCCCGATCAGCTCATCGCCAACAAGTATAGCGGCGTTTACATCCCATTTACGGTGAATGGTTTCTTTTCCCCTGCGCGTATTTGCATTATCCATTATATCATCATGCACAAGGGTGAAGTTATGCAGTATCTCGACTGCAATTGCAGCATTAAGTGCATTTTGTATATTTCCGCCAAACGCTTCGCATGAAAGGAGTACCAAAATAGGCCTGACCCTCTTGCCGCCGCCTGACATGATATAATTCAGCGGATCGAAAAGCGAATATGGGTATTTATCACTTTTATTGCAGTACCTTGAGCGCTTTGTTTCTTCATCAAGAAATTCCGCAAGCCTTGCATCGATCAACTGCCTGTATTTACCGAATGTTTTATCCAATTTTTAATGCCGATATATTATTCTGTTGATGAAGTGCCCAGCTTATTAAAATTACGTTTCAGGAAATCTTCATCGTTTTTCCAGTCTTTTTTTGTCTTTACGAATAGCTCGAGATATACCTTTCTTCCGAGAAATTCTTCTATATCCCTGCGGGATGATTCGCCAAGCTGCTTGATACCTGCACCATTAGCTCCGATTATTATCGCCTTCTGCGTGTCTCTTTCAACTATTATCGAAGCCCTGAGATAATCTTTAGCGGAACTTCTTTCAATAAACTCTTCAATATCAACATAAACAGAAAAAGGAATTTCATCTTTATAAAAGTTCAGGATCCTCTTTCTTATCAGCTCGGCAGCAAAAAACTTCTCCGGCTGCGATGTAACAGAGGCTTCATCAAAGTAGAATTCACTATCCGGCAGATACTTTACAATTGTATCAACAAGCTCCTTTACGTTAAATCCTTTTGCTGCTGATACAGGAACGATCTCATCGACAGTGAAGTTTTTGGTAATATCGCTAATCATCAGCAATACTTCTTCCTTGCGCAGCATGTCAATCTTGTTCAGCACGCAGAAAAGCTTATGTCCTTCAAACGACTGCAGGTTTTCATTGTACATTTTTGCAAATGCATCGCGGTGGTATTTGCTGCTATCGATCACAAGCAGAATTACGTCTGAATCGATCACGCTGGATTCGATCTCCCGTTTCATGAACTGGTGCAGCTTATACTTAGGGTCTAAAATACCGGGTGTATCAACAAATACGATCTGAACATTATCTTTCGTATAGATGCCGGTGATCCTATTACGGGTTGTTTGCGGCTTAGCAGTAACTATAGATAGCTTCTGCCCCAAAATAGCATTTAGCAAGGTTGACTTACCTGCATTTGGAGCACCCAAAATAGGAACAAAACCCGATTTTTTTTGCATAATCAAACAAAATTAAGCATTTATTATCGTAATATCAATTTAAGAATACACGGCAAATACTAACCGAATTGCCGCAACATCAGCAAAAAGCTCCCGATCAGATTTTATATACTGCAGCAATATAACTGCCATGTTATCAAACTAACTGATTTCTAACATGATATACCTTGTAAACGTTATATTACTTCATTTTTCCTTTACATTAAACTTATGTTTATCTATATTTATGGGTTACAAAATCAAAACATAAGATGACTGAACGCGAAACAATATATGTAGGTGAATACAAACCAAGCAAAATAATGAGAACAACATTATTTGAGCTCAGTACATGCAGTGATTTTGGAAGACATCCCAAGATCACAAAAGCGCCGGGAAAATTTATTGTTTTCAAAGTTCTTATAAGGAAGCACTACGGTATGGAGTTCTTCTACGAGGACGAAAAATACTGGTACTTCAAAAGGTAAAAGTTCTGATCTAAATACCCTTTCACAAATATCTACACAAACTATGATGTATAAATCCGATACATGCTGAGAGCAAGGATCTTATTTTTCATTATTGATCTTAAAGCTAATTTCAACTTCAGTTCCGCTTTCGGGATCACTTTTAACTTTAATTTTTGCCTTCATATCATCAAGTATCTTCTTGGTAATAACCAGCCCGAGTCCCATTCCGCTTGACTTTGTAGAGAAGTAAGGCTCAAAAAGTTTCTGCTGTGTTTCCTCATCCATGCCGATACCATTATCCCTGATCTTAACAGAATAATAGCCGTTATTGCGGAAGCTTTGAACTTCAATTTCTCCCCCGCCAAATTCATATTTCTCGTCTGTAGCCTGAACAGAATTTTTGATGATGTTGATCAGCGCTCGTTTTATCTCATCCTTATCTCCCATAACAAGCTCCGTGTTCACGTTTTCATCAAGTGATACTTTAATGTTCCCTTTTGTATCCATCAAACTCACAACATCTGCTAAAATGCTGTTCATGTTCAGGAGCTCATAGTTTCGGCTTGGCAGCTTCGCAAAATTAGAAAATTCTGTTGCGATCCTGTTTAACGTTTCAACCTGGTCAATGATCAGCTTGTTTGTAGTCTGTATAATTGCTTTGAAATCATTTGACCCGTGAGTATAAGCATAATATAAATGCTGCATAGCCAGCTTCATGGGGGTAAGCGGATTCTTGATCTCATGCGCTACCTGCCGTGCGATATCCCTCCATGCGCCTTCCCTTTCGGCTTTTTTCAGCTCGGCACGCGAGCGCTGCAGTTCCTTGATCATCCTGTTAAATGAAGTTACAAGTTCGCCAATTTCATCTTTGCTGTTTGATTTCACCTGAACATCAATATTCCCCCGGGAAAGCTGTTCTGTAGCCTTCTGGAGCTTAAGAATCGGATTCGAGATACGGTATGAGAGAAAATTTACAATAAATACAAGCAGGATTACCGCTGAAAAATACGGACCGAGTATATAAACAAGGCTCTCGGTTAACTCCTGGTTAATTTCACTCTGGTTAAACACGGTTTGAGTGGATATTATACCTACAAGATTGTTCAGTTTATCGTATATGGGTTTATACCCTACTATGAAGGTAAAATCCCCTATCTGCTGGTTCTCGGAAAAATAATCCTTTTTTAACAATGCAAGATTGTAATACGCATTCCCGCTGATACGGGTATCAAGCAGATCTGATTTATAAAGCTGCTCGCTTGTGGTGGCAGATAGTTTGTTTTTAATGTAGTAGTTGAAGTTCTTGTCGGATTCAGATAACCCGTAATCAAACAGGTTTGAAAATTCTTTTTGCGGCTCTTTAAAATTTGGCCTTTCGTTTTTGCGGGGTTCGGGGGTTGTTTTACTTTTTACATACTGGTCAACTATCCTGAGATCGGAAATAAGCTGATTTTTATAAAATTCTTCATTCTTATCGTTTACAAATTCCCTGGTATAAATTGCAAGTATAACAATTGGAAAGACTGAAGCTAAGAGGAAGGAAACAAACAGCTTTTCCCTGAATCCAAACTTAACGAATCTAACGCTCTCAGTATCAAGCAGGTAGCTAAATCCTTTATAAACCAGGTAAAGCACAAGAAAAATCAGGTATATAAGTACCAGAAAAAGAAGGTACCTGAAGAAGAAAAACGTACTTAGACTAAAGTCGTTAACCTTAATACTTACTACATAAATTTTCTGAGCATTAATATTGCCGGCAGTTTTATATTCTGAAAGCACGTAATATGATTTATATATCTCATTCTCAAACTCGTCATACCGCAGCGAAGATTTATCGATCTTGTCCTTCACGCTCTCACGGAATGCATCGAGAGATTTCAGCAGGGTTTTAGATATATCTTTATTTGATGAACCAACTATTTCAGATTCAGAGAATTCAGATATAACCGGATTTGATGTCAGCTTGTTAAGTATGTTATCCCTGGTAAAGTTTTTAAATATACCCAGGTTGGATTGAGTAAGGAAATTTTTCGCGTCATAACCGGCTGCCACAACAATGTAGCCAATTACTTTATTAAACCTGCTGTTTTTCAGATCCGTTATCTGCAGAGGCATTATTGCGGAGTAGAATTTCATTTCCTTGTTCTGCAGCACCCCGGATTCTTCGCTCATCATGGAGTTCATCACCTCGGTAATATCAAGGGTTTCCGGTTCTTCTTCGGTTAAGGATTCCGCGCTCTCATCATCTGTAACTTTCTTCTTTTCATTTGCTGCTCTCAATGTAAAACTGAGGACACTATCCGAAATAAGCTCGGCGGGATTTATGTTGAAATCACTGACCAGGTTCTTTGCTGTATCAAGCACAAATACAGCAGAATTCAGGTCCTCATCGTAAAATTTACTGCCAGACCAGATGCTGAACGCCATCTTGCCGGTCTTGTCCTTATTCTTGATATAATCTTCAATTCTTGGATCATCCGAAAGATCTTCGAGTGTTGTTGAAATCAGGAATGCGATCTTATCGCTCGATTGCTGCGAAACTTCTTTCGCTGCCTTTTCAAGATATTTATTCTCAAGTGAAGTTATCTTATTAAGCAGTACTGCGGGAATAAAAATAGCGCAAACCAGAAGCAGCAACGAAAGGTTAACAATGTTCACAAACCTGTAATCTCTTACAATAGAAAGCTGCCTTTGTATATATAGTGCAAAAAAGCCGGATAGCGCAACAATTACGAGGCGCAGGTTGAGCTTCAGCGAAAAATCGACAAGCTGCTCGGGTATGAATGAAATCGCAATATTAACGATAAAAACAAGCATTATCAGGACAAGCGTGGAATTCTTGCGAAAGAATTTATTCGCGCTGAGATAAGGATTGAGATACTTCGCTGAAACAAGCGAACATGCAAGAAGTATCAGTATCAAAGAAATCGAAAGAAACAAAATAAGCAGCCTTACTACAACAAGCTCCGGCTGATTGAATGAAAATATGTCTGATTTATCCACAAACTTGACAGTAGAATCAAATATCAGGCTGTGAACTATTGTTCCGTAATAACTCAATGCAGCTATTGATATTGCCAGCGCGAACAGTACAACTGCAGCAGTTTTTATCCTGTAAACAGCCTGTTCGGAAATTTCGTTTTGCTTCTTCAATTCCGACTTAAAGAACTTGATCGCCGTCACCACAATGAAGATGGAGTATAACACCAGTATCACAGATGTTACTGAAAGCTCTCCCAATGACTTCGCCATTCCGAAACCAATGCCCGAAGCATAATGGATCGGCGAAAATATCTCCGAGCCCATTTCATTAAATATCTCAGCCGGGAAGCCCATAGATAGCCACAGAAATCGCGAAAGCAGCAGTGTAACTCCAACAATAATGACCCTGAGCGTGTAATAACGTGCGCGCATAGAAGCTACCAATGCCCAGTAAATCAGCAAAGCATTCAGAATAAACACGATAAACCCGATGACACCGTTAAATTTGCCTATCACATTCAGCAAATAGGAAGATTGGTCAAGGTTAGGGATGTATATCTTTCCAAATTCCCTGCCATTAACATTCTTGAGGCTTGCAATCGAGAACTCGCCTCCGGTAGTATCTATGCCCGATGTGAAATTTGAAAGAGAGTCAAAGCTGAAGAGTACTTCGATGTGGAACTTGCTGAAGATATCGCTTCTTAAGCCGGAATTGCCAAAAAACCTTGTCTGAACTTCAGGATTTATATCAATAATAGCTGAAGTAACCATGACACCATCTACACCGCCAGTTTCATTTTTAACCGGGTCAAACACCATCAGGTATGTATAGATACCTGAAACCTTTGCGGTTGAAAATCTTTCGCCTCCTAAAGCCCTTTTTAATTCAGATATTTCCGGAAACACCTGCCTGCCGTTGAAAAGCAGCAGTTCAAGCCGGGTATTATATATCTCAACATTGAAGTTTGATACCCCTTCTGTTTCATAAAGAGCATCAAATGCTTTACGGGTATTCTGCTGTGATACAGCAGAACTTAACTTCTTATTTCGCTGAAGCTGGTAAGAAAATTGTGAAACCAGGTTTTGATAACTGTAGAACTGGTTAATGCACTCAGCATGTATCTCCGTTTTTTTCTCAGCAGAAATTTCTGCCCAATCATCCATGATCGCTTTTGAGAAGTAGTAACGGACTCCATAAACTGAAAGCAGTAAAAACACCAGTAAGAGCGATAGCAGGCCAAGTATCTTAAATTTCCGGATGTCGTTTTGGGAAAAGTCAAACATTATGCTTTGTACCCTCCCGGTCAGTTTACGATTATCTGGTCAATTTGCCAGAGTTCATCGATATATTTGAGCGATACTGAAATTGTAAATGTGTTAATGAACCCGCCTTTTTTGTACTTATACTTACCAAGGGCAAATGCATATCTTTCAGACCTGCTTGAGTTTTTCCATTTGAAGGAAGATACCGGGTAGGTTGTGAAAAAGCTCTCAACTATATAACTGGATTGCTCCCTGTTATAGTATCCCTTTTCACTGTTCTGAATACTTAGATAAACTTCATTCTGGAAGTGCGGGATCAGATAGTTGACGTTTGAGTACATAAGGCCATCAGAAATATCAACTAATACCTTTTTACAGTTGTTGAATTTCCTTTGCTTCTCTTCGGTCTTGTATTTCTTTTCCTTCCACCATGAATCCTGGCTAAGCAGAGTTTGAGAAGTAAATATCAATAACGAGAAAGCGACCAGAATGTAGATAGATGTGATCTTCAATACGAATTTGATAATTGCGTTAAATTACTCAAAAAATATTAGAATTTCAGTTCATTTTTCATAATAATGAGCCGATTGATACAAATGCCCAACTCTTTGCATAAAGTTATACTTTAAGAGATTCGTTCAATCGCAACAATCATAAGCACTTATGTTAATTCTACTCCTCGTAACTTTTGAATTAACATTGGTTTGTGTAGCCATCGAGAGGGTATATCACTCACCATTTGAATTGTTTCTTAGAACTAAAGTCGGTATATTACAGGATACAAAATTGTTGTTTAGGCAGGTTCTACAATACTAAAACGTCGGGTAGTAAGTGGTAAAAATACGAAAAGTTGAAAATGAAAATGACAGGATGCAGTTCATCAAGCTTCCATGGCTATTATACACCGGCGATAGGAATTGGGTTCCACCGTTAATCTTCGATGTAAGGAAGAATCTCGATCCTAAGCGCAATCCGTTCTTTCAACATGCAGAAATGGAAATGTTCCTTGCCGAAAAAGATGGCAAGCTGGTTGGCAGAATTGCTGCCATAAAGAATGATAACCATAATAAATTCCACAAAGATAAAGCCGGATTTTTCGGATTCTTTGAGTCAATTGATGATGAAGAAGTATCCGATCTGTTGCTTGATACAGCTTGCGAATGGGTAAAGAGCAAGGGATTTGACGAAATACTCGGGCCGGTAAACCCCTCGACAAACGACGAATGCGGTTTGCTGATAGATGGATTTGATTCACCGCCAGTATTCCTGATGACCTACAACCCGAAACACTACCAGGCTAAGATCGAAGACTTTGGATTTGAAAAGGCTAAAGATCTGTACGCATATTACATTCCCTCCGAAGTTATTAATAACCGTAAGGTTATGGATAAACTGGAAAGAATGGCGGAGCTGATCAAAAAGCGCAATGATGTTACAACTCATAAGCTGAACATGAAGGATCTTTCAAATGAGGTCCGTAAGATAGAGGAAGTTTATAACAGCGCATGGGAAACAAACTGGGGTTTTGTACCAATAACGACCGCAGAATTTGACTACCTGGCTGAATCACTGAAGATGGTGGTAGATCCTGATCTTGTAATGTTCGCAGAAGTGGCAGGTAAACCTGCAGGATTCACATTATCACTCCCCGATTTCAACCAGGTTCTTAAAAAAGTCAACGGAAGATTGCTTCCTTTTGGCTTCCTTAAGATCCTGACAGGTAAAAAGAAGATCGATTTTTTAAGAGTGATCATCATGGGCGTTAAGCCCGAATACCAGAAGAAGGCGATCGATTCGGTATTCTATCTTGAGACCATTAAAAATGGCAACAAGAACGGATATACGGGTGCAGAGATTTCCTGGGTACTGGAAGACAATATGCCAATGAGAATGACAGCCGAAAAATTAGGTGCGCACATATATAAGACTTATCGGATTTACAGAAAGGGTCTTATTTAATAACCTAAACATTACAGATTATGCCCGTAAAAAAAGTTGAGAAGATCTGGATGAATGGAAAGCTCGTCAATTGGGACGACGCTAAAGTTCATATTCTATCACATGTTATACATTATGGTTCATCGTTCTTTGAAGGTATAAGATGCTACAAAACACCGCAGGGCCCAGCAGTTTTCAGGCTGAGCGATCATGTCAAAAGACTCATATTTTCAGCAAAAGTGTTCCGTGCGGAAATTCCTTTTTCGCATGATGAAATTTTTGATGCGATCTTAACGACCATCAAAACAAATGAGCTGGAAAATTGCTACATCAGACCCATAGCCTACAGGGGATATGACGACCTGAATGTTAACCCGTTAAAAAATCCTGTTGAGCTTACTATTGCAGCCTACGAATGGGGTTCATACCTCGGACAGGGTGCACACGAAAGCGGCATTGATGTATGTGTATCATCATGGAGGAGAAGCACACCTGATACTACACCAACAATGGCAAAAATAGGCGGCGCCTATATGAACAGCCAGCTTATCAAGATGGAAGCTATTACAAATGGATTTTCAGAAGGTATTGCCCTTGATGTAAACGGTTATGTTGGCGAAGGAAGCGGCGAAAATCTGTTCCTTGTACATGATAACATTATTTACACACCGGGCATACATAATGGGATATTGAGCGGTATTACACGCAAGACCATTATGACAATTGCCAAAGAAATGGGTTATGAGATCGTTGAAGGTAACCTGATGAGAGAGATGCTTTACATGGCAGATGAGATGTTCTTCAGCGGCACCGCTGCCGAAATTACACCGATAAGATCGGTTGATAAGATGAACGTTGGCAACGGAATGCCGGGCAAAGTTACAAAGCAGCTTCAGGAGGCATTTTTTGACATAGTTAAGAACGGCAATGATAAATACGGCTGGCTTACATATGTTGACGGAAATGAAAAGATCCTGAACATGCAGAAAATAAGCAGCTAAAGAAAGAAGAAGTTTACTCCCCTGCCGCGGTACAACTGCGGCAGAGGACAAAAAATATAAGTTTGTATTAAATAGTTTTATTGTTCTTTTAATATAAGGAGTGTGGACCAAAGAGGTCCATAGTTAAAGAGAGAAACGCTTCAAGACGTATTGCTTTAGACAATACAGATTGAGCAAGGCTGTCCGTTTGATGAATATTCACTATGCTATGCTGTATTGGACAGCCAATTTATTAACAAAAACACTGAAAGGAGATGCATTGTTCAAAACAAGAATCTTGTGGTTTATCTCTTTTTTAACTGTACAACTCGTGCTAACCGGCGTTATATCAGAAAGCGCTTACTCAAAAGGAGATCCTACCGGCTCAAGCTTTGTGGAAATAGGTGAGGCTTCGTGGTACGGCCCTGGATTTCATGGAAGAAAAACAGCCAATGGCGAACGTTTTGATACCCATGAATTCACCGCTGCTCACAAAACCTTACCCTTTGGTACCCTGCTAAAGGTCACAAATCTGGAGAATAATCTCTACACCGTAGTAAGAATTAACGATAGAGGCCCATTCATAAAGGGCAGAATTATTGACCTTTCGAAAGCTTCCAAGGAAGCTATCAGTATGGGCGGAACTACCCAGGTAAAGATAGAGCAAATATCTGAGGAAGAAGCCGATATGCTTCGCCAGGGAATCGATCCCAATGAAACAATTGACATAACGGAGATCGATACCAATGAATTCAAGACTACAGAACTGTTGAACGATAACGTTAATGCTGACTCCAAGGTGTTCGTTGAATTTGAGGGAGAAGATGGTACCTCAAATGACTTTGAATTGAACAAGAACCTTAAATCAAAAGGTAATCTCAAGATCAAAGTTGTAACACCTAAAACGGAAGAGGATAAGAAAAACGAATCAAACCTCTACCAGCAGATCACTGAAATAGATTCTTTGATCCGGTTCTATGACTTATCAAACCAGATGGCAATTGTTAAAGGCCACTCATTCGAAGTGGGGATGTATACCGACAAATCTCTTGCCGATCGCAGGATCGGAAGACTTGAAAGAGACGGTTTCACCAAGATCTATCTCGAAGAAATAGCAGTAACAGACCCCTCTACTCAAACCAAGACAGTTACTTATAAAGTACTGGTGGGGTTATACGAAAAAGAAAAATCTGCTAAGAAAGATCTGAAAACTTTAACAAAATTAAAATACCAGCCTAAAATGGTAAAAATTGGCGAATAAGGTAAAGTAAACATGCAAAAGCAGCACTGATGCTGCGATTCTGATATAAACGCGCAAACGCACAACGCGCAAACTTCCTGCTGAAAGGTCAGCAGGGGAAAAGCACTAAATGTACAGTTATTAAAACAAGAATCCCCGTCCCGAATTTTCGGGACGGGGTTTTTTGTTTGTATTAACGAACTTTCGTTAAACCTCTTGCTACCCTGCCTTATAACTTACCTGATGCCCTACCTTATGATTGCAAGCACAAGCAGAACTATCACAAGCACAAGTATAATGGTGATAAGCGTTCCTGTGCTGAGATCCATCGAGTTTTCCGCAGAGGCAACTTTATACTTATAGGTTTGCTGCTGTTTATCATAAACTTTATCCTTTACCACAAACATATCCATATCTCCATCGCCATCGCTATCAGCAAAAAACATCGGGTATGGAATTTTCGGATCGATGAACATTACCCTGTCATATTTTTCATAATTCCTGTCTTCAAGAATGAATGTTGGGTTATCAAGCGTGCCTACGTTTTTGTAATACGCAACGTTCCCGTTGTCAAATTTCAGAGCGTCAAAATCCCCGTCAAGATCAACATCAACCATAACCGGGTTGCTGAAATCCAGCTTTCCTTCGATATACGATCCGGTTATTTTACTGATATCATCAGAATTGAATATAGCCGGTACTTTGCCAGCAGTCTGATCTGCCGGCGGAATATCACTGAAGATGCTGTTTGAAAAAGCAATAAAAATAGCCAAAAACAAAAATGTTTTTTTCATGTGCCTTTTTTTAATTTAAATATTCATTTTTTACATTTTAAATATATTCATTATTGATTAATTAAACAAGCAGCACCTTGGGAAGGTTCGCATAGTTTATAAAATTGATTCTTTAACGCTTAATAATTATTTTACTTTATATGAAAAAACAAATTCAGTCCGTTAAAATTATCTTTGCAATGGCAATATTGTCAATCTTCATTCTGACGGGCTGCAGCAAAGATTCTGAGGATGTGGTTTCGCCTCCTATTGAATCCAACTGGCACCATCAGATAAGTAATGTTACCAATAATCTCAAGGATATCTATTTCATTGATTCATTAACCGGATATGCAGCAGGCAACTCTGCCCCAAATGATACAAACAAACTTCTCAAAACTACCGATGGCGGATTAAACTGGTTCAGAAAACCGGTTGGCGTTACCAATGCATCGCTTACCGCTTTATATTTTTTTGATGGATTAACCGGATTTGCGGCAGGCAGCAATGCTGCAATTATTAAGACTCTGGATGGCGGCACTACATGGGGACTCTGTGCAGTTGGGGTTTCAGACTACCTGTTCGATATTGAGTTTTTCGATACCCAATACGGGCTTGCGTGCGGCATAAACGGAACAATACTCCGTACTTCAAATCTTGGTGATACGTGGCAGGTAGCTCTTACCCCCAACCTGGCAGAACTGTATTCTATTTCCATGCCACCTTTCACTAACGGTGAAGCATATGTATCCGGTGAATATGGTACCATGTTATATACTAACAACTACGGACTTTCGTGGCAGCAGCAAAATACAGGTGTGACAAATCATCTGAAGTCTGTTTGTTTTACAGATCCTGATTCGGGTTATGTGTGCGGAAACAACGGTACAATATTGAGAACTACGAATAAAGGAGTTGATTGGAGTGTTGTGAATTCGGGACAAACGACAGTGCTTAATTCTGTTTTTTTTGTTGATAGCAGGACAGGATACATTTGCGGTGATGGAGGTCTGATCCTCAAATCGGTCGATGCGGGAGTGAGCTATGGAAGTGAAATACCCGTAACAGTAAGTTTTCTAAGAAGAGTTTTTTTTCTTAATCCGCTAAACGGATGGATTGCCGGGGAGACCGGGATCATACTGCATACTGAAGGCCCCGCACATTAGCGGTTTAGCCCAGTACTTTTTCAATAGTAACCTTTAATTGTTCATCTTCGAAGGGTTTAACCAGGTAACCGGCCGAACTCAGGTCGCCAATTCTCTTAAGAGTCGCTTCATCTTCAAAAGCAGTAAGAAAGACCACAGGTACATTTGAATCTTTTTTGATCTGCATGGCTGTTTCCAGTCCGTTTATTTTTCCCTTCAGTTCAACATCCATCAATATCATATCGGTTGGATGAAGCTCAAGCATTTCAATGGCTTTTTCACCGGAATCCGAAACAAACGATACCTCATAGCCGAGGCTTGTTAGACATTTGCTGATATCCATAGCAACAATGCCTTCATCTTCTACTACAGCGATCCTCTTCTTTTGTTCTTCCATAAAGTACTGTAAATTAGCTAAAAAATTAGTCCAAATCCAGCACTTAAACTGTGATGACTTGAATATCCGTAAGTCAGAGTCAGGTTAACGACCGATAGCTTAAGTGAAGCGCCTGTTCTGAACCTGAACAAACTGCCTGAATTGAGGTCCATTGCAATGTGCAATTCCCCCGAATTTCCATAGTTATCTGTATAATTGTAATTGTAACGTATATTTGAGTTATTTTTCTCAAGCGTTAACCCGGTAAACGGCGTTACGTTTATGCTGCTGCCTCCAAGTGTTTTGGAAACAAATAATCCATATTGTATAGATGTACTTTTGAATACTTCGCCTATACTGAGCTTCTGCATATAAAACGCCATTGAAATATCTACTGCCGGTTTTTTTGTGAACCAAACCATCAGATTGTGATTTATACCTATACCATAATTTGTTATGCTGCCTATTTCTTTGCCAAGAAAAACAGGCGGCGTGAACCTTAAAGATAATTTTGTGCCTGCAAGTGTTCCGATCGATAACTGGAGAGTTCCCATAGGCGCCACCGGCATATTGATCCCTTTTACTTTTGAATCGAGATTGACACCCGGCACCACAACTTTACGTTCCTCACCCTGGTAGTTTACACTTATAGTATCACCCGGATAATTTATTTGCACCGATTCAGCGCTGGAACCAATCGAGGTCGGGCCGGAAATGTTGACTTGGAATGTACTGTTCATAAGCGAATCTTTAACCAGGCCTTTTATACGGCTATCCATGCCCTCTACCATTTTATCAATAGTGCTTTCAGGAAATTTTACACGCGAATTGGAGTTGAAAGATTTTTGGTCGCTCTCGAGGAAAGTTCCCATTCCGATGAAAGTAAGCTCCATTTCAAACCCGAGAAATTGCGATTTAGGGGCGCGTTGAAACCAGCCAGAGTTCATACTTCCGGATATCCCCTCTATAAGAGGAGAAGCAAATTGCTGTGTGATCTCAGGATCAACCTGTATGGTTTCCTGTGAATACGTATTATACGATAGAACAAGAAAAATGCCCAGAAAAGAAATAATTCTTAATTGTATCATAAGTTTTTCCTTAAAGTAGATATTTAGTAAGAGATACTGTAATTTCAAAAATTTACCCTTACCTCAAAACAAGCCCCGCAAGATTGAATTCGACGCAAAGGATAATAGTAATGCTTCTATCTATTGTAACAGCCCTTTTCACGGTAGCGTTCCATGCATTTTGAGATGTTTATTTAAATTGAATTCACATAAAAAAATAGGTATTTTTGATAAAGAAGTTGAAAATTAGCGGGAGTAATTCAGTGGTAGAATGTTTGCTTCCCAAGCAAAATGTCGCGGGTTCGATCCCCGTCTCC
>JACSRQ010000145.1 GCA_014879675.1 Ignavibacteria bacterium | reverse complement strand
ATTCTGATGATTGAGCAGGGAAAGTGTCCTTGCTTCATTGATAAACCTATCCCTTATCATCTGGTTACGGGCAAGCTCTGGCAGTAAGACTTTTATAGCTGCTTTCCTGCCAAGTGTCTGGTGTTCGGCAAGGTACACCGATCCCATTCCGCCTTCACCGATGAGGGAAATGACCTTATAGTTTAATATTACAATGCCTATCATTTTCAATCTCCTATATGTTCATTTAGCCGATCAACAGCCACCCTCAAAATCCGAATAATCCTGTGACTCTCTCTTCTCAATCGTCTCCTTTGCCTGTTTTATTTTCCATTCGGGCAGGCCCGAAGGTCCCTTTACAACTTCAAGATTATAAACGTATCCCGAAGTAACAAATGTCCATTTATCCTTTTTCTGGTAAGTAAAATAGACTTTTGCCCTAACATCATCATCGGGCGTGCTCATAACATTTTCATACCATACATAGGTTAACTCGCTGAAGTTCTTTTTCATTTTATTGTAGATGTTACCTGACATGCTCCCAAGCCAATACTCAGAGGCATTTTGAAGTTCGTTTGAATTACGGTTTGATACAGCCGCAGAGTAAGTTTTAAGATAGTTATCTATGTACTCTTTTGAACTCATGTTCGGTTTAAGAATTATCACGTTGAAATTATCTGTAAAGAGCACTTTCGGCTGGTCGCTGGTCAGTTCCACGGTGTAGTAAGAATTCTGGAAAGATTCGGTTACCAGTTGGTAAACAGCGCTATATTGATTTCCCTCTTTTGTAAACTCGAGCACCTGCTTTTTACCATTCACAGAAATTGAATAGTTTCGCTTTGGAGCTTTATCCAGGAATACCATGATCCGGATATTTGAAGCAGATTTGTATAACTGCTCGTATGTAGAAGCATTCTTCTGTTCAATGGCCCCGTTTACGGAATATTCGATCTTAATTTTAGGATCTGCACTATATACAAGAAAATAGTAAAGCAATCCGGCAGCAGCAAGCAGTATGAACGCTCCGCCCATGATTAATGCAAGGCCACCTTTGCCTTTACGTGACTTGGAATTTGCAAATGACCGGTTTCCTTCACTTCCAACCGGCATTAAAACAGTTTTGTTTTCACCATTACTCATAAGACATGTAATTTAAAGTTGACAAATAGTATTAATGTTATATATTTACAAAAACTATAGTAAATCCGCCTATAACTATGCGGTCTCTTTCCCGCAGTTCTTTCCTGATGATCTTTTGTCCGTTAACATAAGTACCATTCTTGGAACCCAGATCAACAGCAATAAACAGATCACCTTCTTTAAGTATCTGCAGATGACGCCTGGATATGCTGCTATCATCAATTACCAGATTGCAGCCCGAATCTCTTCCAATAAAGAAATCGCCGCCTGCAAGTCTATACCGTGCACCATCATGAACCAGGAAAGAATCAGCTTCAGATTCTTTATCATCGGCCTGTTCCAAAGGCGCTTGAGAGTCATTTGATTTGAGATTATTTTGTGCCATACTCATTTTTGAACGATCCTCAGCATATTCCGATATATTGTATCTATTCTCCCTGGACAAACCTCTTTTTTTACCCGAAGAAATTATTATTACAGGAATCCCAATTGCAGCGAGTAAGATCACTATCACCCAAATGTATTCAAAACCACTATTGCCCGAAAACTTAACCTCAGTTGTAGTATTTTTATTTTCTATTTTCTCATTTTGGTGAACATTTTGAGTATCCGCATTGGATTTCACAGAATCGCTATTTTGCTTTTTCTCATTAATCATCTTCCCGGAACCAGTTGTATAATTTATGTGATTTTCATCAAGTGCTTTCTGCAATTCCGATATATGGATTGCAAATAAAAAGTTGTTAGCTTTACCATGTTTCACAAAAGCATTTATGCCTATTACCTCACCCTTCGCATTCAACAAAGGCCCCCCGCTGTTACCCGGATTAAGCGATGCTGAATGAACTATCACCTTCGCAGAAATTCGAAAATCCGGTTTATTTATCTCCTCATATGTTATGTTATTTACTATACCTTCGGTGAAATTGAAATCATATATTCTTGAATCAGATGAGAGCGGGTTGCCTATTGCAAATACTTTTTCACCGGTCTTAACTTCGTTTGACTCCGGGAATCTTAAATAATCATTTGAATTTTCAATGGTTGTCATTATTGATAAATCCGAATTGCTGTATTCCCTTACAATTTTATCAACCCTGAACTCATTTCCGTCCTTTTTCCGAATGACTATGGATTTTTTATCTAACATAGAAGACACATGACGGTTAGTTATGAACGTGTTGTTGTTAACAAAGAACCCGCTCCCTATCCCTGATTCTCGGGTATCGGTTACAATTGCACAAGATTTTACGACCTTTTCATAAATCTCAGAAGAAGTCTGGGAATTTATTCCATTACTGAAGCAGAGTGCTATTACTGCAGCCATTGTTATCTTACAAAATAGCGCGCTTATTCTTTTAATGCCTTTTATCATTTCTATTTTTCTTCAGTTTGAGGCGGTTCCGGTGTCTTAGGAACTGTTTTATTCTCTTCAAGCCCTGCTTCTTTATTTTCAGTATCCGATTTTTTTGTGTTTTCTTCTATTTTGTTTTCTCCGGGATTGTTTCCAGTTTTTTCCTTGTTTATCGGCGGTATATCTTCTTTCCTGTTAGTGGAATTTTTGTCTTTCGATCTATTATTTACCTCTATTTCTTTTTCTTCCAAAGTACCTATGTGCTTTATAGACTTCAGAACAAGATTTCCGTTCGGATTAAATTTGAGAATTACTTCATAACGATTCAGCACTTTTCCGTAAAGAATTACAAGCTCAAATCTATAGTTTGTGGGATCAATTTTAGAAATGTCTTTCATTTCTTTAAATCGCAGATCATATTTCCTAATATTGAGCACCAGCCCTTTGATTGAAAAGTTCTGGCTTTCTCCATTTTTACTACCGACATAAATGAAGTTTTTATCAAGTTCTATTCGTGGAGTTGAGTAAGTTTCGGGTGTTTCGTTTCCTCTGTACAGATCCCTGAATGTCGTTTCTGATTTTTCGATCTTAATCAGATTTGAATCAATGATTTCCGAAGTATCCTTTACTTTTGTCGAATCATTTGTGTTTAGTTGAACAACGCTGTTCCTGTTTCCGAATTGATAATAAATTGCAAATCCGGCTATGATTATAATTCCGGCAATCAGAGCAATTACGGGCACGCGGCTTTTACTCTTTAACGGAATCTCTCTTGTTTCTCTCAGCGGGTTCTGCCTGTGCACTCCCGATATGCCGGGAGCAAATTCCCTGTTAATTGAACCCTCCGGAGTAAGATCTATTCTACTGGATGGCAAGGCTGGAGCATTTGTTACTTCTACAATCTGGACAGTTATGTTATCCGGGCCGCCGTTTCTGTTGGCTGCATCAATAAGCAGGTTCGAGGCGTGTACCGGGTCATTTTCAAGAGTTAGTTCTCTTATGCTGCTCTCTTTTACCGGTCCGGATAGGCCATCCGAGCAAAGGATAAACCGGTCACCTTTGTAAAGCTGTAAACCGCTTTGTGTTACTTCAGGATTCACCTTATCGAAAATGCCCAGTGCCTGGGTGATCTCGTTCTTTCGGGGATGATTTTCAGCTTCATCCCAGCTTAAAAGTCCCTGATCAACCAATCCCTGGACAAATGAATGATCGCGAGTCATAAGGTGCATCTTTCCTGCTCTGATCATGTACATTCTGGAATCACCCACATGCCCATAAAATGCTTTATCATTCTTCACAATCAAGATTACGCAGGTAGTACCCATTCCTTTTGATCCGCTGATCTCAATGGATTTTTCAACAATAGCCTTATTCGCGATACTTATTGCTTCTTCAATAATAGATGCTGTGTTTGAGATTCCATGCGGGTTTGTTGTAATTACATTCCGGATTGTTGAAACCGCCAGTCTTGATGCAATTTCTCCGCCCTCATGGCCGCCCATACCATCGCAAACCACAAACACATCGCCAAATGAAGATTTAAAACACTCAAGGTAGTCTTCGTTCCGCTGTCTAACTTTTCCCGTATCGGTTTTGTTGCCGAACTTAACGCTAAATGAATTTTCTTCAGGCATGATCAATTTATTTTTGAATGAATGTTAACTCTACGCTTCCGATTCTTATCCTATCATTTGATTTCAGCACACAATTGCTTATCCTTGATCCGTTTACAAAAGTGCCGTTAGTTGAACCCATATCTTCAATAACGAAACTTCCCCCATTGAAAAAAACCCTCGCGTGATGCCTTGACACGGTGTCATCTTTCAGTATCAGGTTTGCGTCTTTCCGGCCTATGGTAACACTACCAGTTCCAAGCAAAAACTCATTTCCGGAGGCCGGCCCGCTTCTGATGATCAGCCAGCCACCTTTTCCATGTTCGCTGACATGGTAATTCTGCATACTATTTCCTTTCTCTAGGATCATCGTTCTGCGCTTAAAATCTATTGAGGGCGCGGCTCCTGTAAAGCTTCTGCCGGTTTCTTCCAGTTGCTGTTCCAGCCTTGATATCATTTCTTTATCGGACTCTGAAACGGTTTGCTGGTTCTCTATTCTGTCGAGAAGGGACTCATACTCGTTTTTGAACCGGTTGAACCTTTCTTCGTTATCCGCATTCTCTGCTTCCCGAAGCTGCCGCTCTTCTTCTTTCTCTCTTTTGAACTGTTTCTTCTTGGAAATATTTATGAACATAAAAACTGCCAAGACAGCTATCAAAACACCTGCACCGATGGAACTAAACAGGAATTCCTTTGTACTCCAAAATGAAATGGAAGGTGCATGCTCGACAATTGAAGCAGGAGATTTATAATTGAAGTCTGTTTTATAAGCTGTTTCCCTGAGCTTGAGATTTATTGATGCACTTATTTCAGAAGAAGGTTCTGCATACGAAAAATAGCTGACAACATATTCCTGTTTTATCCGGTCATATAAAGTAGGAATGATGTTTTTAATATCCTCAGGTCCGCTGATCTTATAATACTTTCCGTCCGGTGATGACCCTGAAATACTTTCCATATTCTTCAGGAAGCCCTTATTTTCTGCAGTTGAGCCAATTGTAAATACGGTTAATCCTGAATTTTTAACTTCGTTCATCACGTCTTCAAGTCTATATTGCGTACCATTATCTTCACCATCGCTGATAATTACAAGAATCTTTCTTTTGGGTTCGGGCAGGGATTTTAACCATTTAATAGATTCAATTACAGATTTATATATTTCTGAGCTTGAACCGCCCGTTTTAAGTGAACTGATATTATTCCTCAGCACATCTCTATCGGTATCAAAAGATGCCTGTTTAAAAAAGTCATCGTGGAAATACGCAATTCCCATTTTATCGTCATTTCTGAATTCGCTTATGATCTTCAGCATACCTTCTTTTACATTGTTAAGCGGGGGGCCATCCATTGAGTTAGATGCGTCTATCGTAAACAGTATTGCCATTGGTTCAGTTGATGCATAAAAATTCTCAACTTTAGGATTTACCTGTTTACCTGTTTCATTTTCGGTAATGGTGATACTTGTGCTATCTATGTTTGTAACGGGTTTTCCGTCTTTATCGAGAACATTCAGATATAGTTTTACCTTCTGGAATTTTGACATATCTTTATCCCTGAGAATAATGCTGGTTCCTTCCTGAGCGTTAACGAAGCTGCATAAAACTGACAGAGCCAAAAATACTTTGATAAAAGATTTTTTCATTTTAAAACCCCTTCTGAAAAGCCTGATAAACGACCGTTTTTTAATTTATTGTTCTTAATTTTAATTCAGTGGTGCCAACTTTAATTACATCATTATCTTTTAATTCAGCTTCTTCTATAATTTCACCATTTAAAAATGTGCCGTTTGTAGAAAGCTCATCTTTAATCAAAAGCTTGCCCGCACGATAGAGTATCATACAATGAGGTGAAGATACAGCCGGATCGTTAATAGTTATATCTGTATCCGATGACGAGCTCAATTGGTTACGGCCTTCGAACAGCCTGAAATCATCGCCTTCGGGTTTATTGCTGAAAGTAACCAGCCATCCTACGATCTTTCGGGCTTGTGTAAGCTTACCCCCCCCTCCCGTATCGGAGTCGCCCCCTACAATTACTGTTTTTTTTCCTTTAACCGGATCCATCATGACCTTAGTTTTTGAACTATCAGAACTAAATGTTGAAGTAATTTCATTTCCGCCGGGTTTCATCCCAATCTTGTTTTGCAATGAAGGTGACGGACAATATGGACAGCTTGGCAGTATTGAATCGTAAATGTGTCCGTTCGGACAGGTCCTTGTGCTCTGGATGATCGGGGAACCGCAGGATATGCAGAACTTTGAACCTTCTTCGTTATTTGTTTTACAAATTTTGCAGATCATATATCAGTTATTTAGATTTTACAATTTCCTTTTAACTCTATTCCCCCAGGCAATATAAGTACCCATCCCTGGAGCCTACATAAATTCTGTGATCCCAAACTACCGGTGTAGATTCAACACCCGTATTGAGTTTATCCAGCAGTTCCAGCTTATCTTCGGAATTGACCCAGTACAGGTATATTCCGCTATACCCGCAGGCTATAACTTTATCTTCAACAACTATCGGGGTTGAAATTGTTGGCCCGATATATTTCCTGTCAAGCAAAACTGGCTTCGGATGTTGATACTTTAAATCCGGACTACTAGAGCTTGAGTTTGGTTCAATTTTTATGTGGTCAACCAAGTACAGGTATCCATCAATTCCTGTAAAGACACACAGGTTATCCTTTACACTTGCTGAACCAATTATGCCGCCATTCCAATCTGCATATGATTTACTCCCCGTTGGGAAAAACCACAGAACGCAGTCTTCACTCTCTTTTCGCGGATCAATCTTGTAAATACCGCCGCTGCCGGGTATGTACTCCCTTTCAACGGTCACAAGCAGGCAGGAATCACTGGTTACCGGTGAGGTACCGTTCAGATCAGCGCCTACATAGTATTTGAATACATGTTCCTTAGACGAAACATCAACTCCAAAGAGCCATCCTGAACCGCAGGTATTATAGACGTTATAACCAAGAACAGTCGGCGATCCTTCTGCTATTAGATTTCTTCTGTGATCTTTCCCGGTAAAAAGCGGTACCAAGTCAATTTCCAGCGGTGTATTAAATTTGCCAATACTGTTTGTGATATTAGCATCTAAGAAACCCAGGTACCCGTTTTCCAGCGGAGCAATTATAGTATCATTTACAATTATTGCGGTTCCATCTACATCCCGGCTAACGCTGGATGTTTTCCTGACATTGTATCTCCAAAGCTCTTTGCCGTTGAGCATAGAAACAGATCTGAGACTGTAACACTCCGGTGCGTTTAGCGATAAGCCGTATCCGCGTTTGCTTCCCTGTATAATGCTGTACTTTTCTTCGGCTTTTTTGGTTTTTGTGTTTACATACACAGAGCCCGTGCCTTTTATTCCGTCATCAAATTTAAATTGCCAGATCATTTCCCCGAATTCAGCATTGAGTTTTTTCAAGTGATGATCGAGAGCACCTATATACAAACAGAGTTTGCCATATTCTTCAGTTATCAGCACCTGCCCCGTCCAGCCGGAACCAAACCATTGTTTATCTTCACCGTGTTTTCCTTCTGATCTTCCGCTGCCCAGATAATGTTTCCATATAACATTCAGCTTTTCCGGCGCATTTGCGCCATAATAATTCCTGGTTTTATTTCCGAGATATGTGCCAATGATAACGGTGAAGCTGTCTGCAACAATCCTTGAGGAATCACCCTTTTTATCAGACTGAACATTTATCTCCGATTTTTCTTTGTTTGCATGATTACACGACTGCAACGCAAAAAAGAAAACCAATTGTACAAAAAGCAGATGAAAAAGTTTCAATTTATCCCACTCTCTGTAACTAAACCATATTCAATCTCCACTAATGAAATACACAAGCTTCCACTCCCCATTTTTCTTTTTAAAGCCACCCCTTAGACCAACAAGAGATCGAGCATCAAGTTTATTGATATATCCTCTAGTTTTGCTATTGAACGAGATAACAAACCAATCGTCCTTAAAATCCACAAGACTTATTGCTTCATAACTTAATGTTGTCAGCACTCTGGAATTTTTAGCCGGAGCGGAATATATTCTTGCATCGGGGGTTATAATGATCAATACTGAATATGCATCATTAACATCTTTGAGTAAGCCTGATTCCTGGTAATACGGGAAAACAAAGTCGCTATAATCGCAATCGGTTGCGCATCGAACGATACCAAGATCTATTGTGCTTCCGAAAGCTTCCCAAAATTCAGAATTTGGATTGTCAATATCCCAGGCTTTCCGGAACTCACTTTTGCTCTGAATTTCATCACCAAAGCTGAACTGTATGCTGTCATCCAGCACATTATAAAGAGCTGCTGCATCTTTGTTACGCACAGTCTGTTTGAGTTCTTCAACAAAAACTTTGAATGATGGGTCTGATCCAGATTCATCAATAGGCTCAATCTTGCCATAGGAAATGTATTGAGCATTTGCTGAAATGCAGAATAAGAAAGCACAAATTATTAAAAGTAGCTTCATGGGTTCACGGTTTGTTTAATCATATACTTAAAGCAATTTATTGTTCGTAGAATTTGTAACTATATTCTTCGGTTATTTCTTTGTTACTTGTTACTGTCTTTAATAGACCGTTATCGTGGTATGATCTGCTTTCTATTATATACAGGTCTTTGGCTTTCCAATCGCTTGTACAATGATGGTACCGAGTTTCTACCAGGCGTTCAAAGTCATCATAAACATAATGTCTAATTTCTCTTGAACCGTCAGAGTTTTCAATTCTAACTATGTATGAATGGTTTTTATCATTATATCTATAGGTTAACTTTGATGATTCGTCTAAGCCGTTTTCTTTGCTCTCTACAAGCAATCCGTTGGAATCATATATATATTCAATATCGAACTCTATTTGCCAAGTGTGTATTCGGTTTCCAAATACATCATAATCATGTGATCTGGAACTCTCTTCATCATTTTCTTTACGACCATTTTGATAGATATAACCCGATTCCTTCACAAGGTTATTTTGAGAATCATACGTAAATTCCAGCATATTTGTTTTTGTCCCGGACATATCGTATAGCTCAAGTGACGTAGGCTTACCCTCAGAATCATAGCTTGTTTTCTCGTAATAGTTCGGATGTCGGCATTCTGCTGATTTAACATTGTTGTTTCTATACAACGACCATTCTGATTCTATATCTTTTCTGGATTGAGAAAAGATGGATATTGAAACCAAAAAGGAAATACTAATCATTACTATATTCTTCATATCTCAATTTGATAAGTTATTATCTTGTAAAATCTCTGTTACCCAAATACTCTTCCTGTCTCTTGATTAATTCAATATTGTTTTTTTCAGTTTGAGTTAACAGACTGTCAACATTGTCAAATCTTGGCTGGTATCATTTCTGGGCTGAAAAGTATTTCTTCAATACTTCTGTTTTGAAAATATACCCATGTTGAGCATATATTTCGTTTCGCATTACTTTCAATTCCCATTCATTTAAGTTTTTAATATCAGGATATGTCAATTGATCTTCGGATGACTCCGGATAGATCCTAGCTAAAGCACTATATTCACGGTCTTTAAGCCCTTTTAGCTTTTTATATTTCAGGTCCTTTTCTTCTTTTTTTTTCCTTTCTTCTTCTTTTTTGATTTGATCATCATTTGATAATGATTCCTGTTTCTGGGTACATGAAGCAATGTGCAGCATGCTAAAGATGACTCCCGAAAGTATCAATAATTTTACAGCTTTGTTTTTAAACATATGTATTCGGAAAAATTTAAAAATTCTGTTTACTCAAACAAATGGTTAAAACAGAGGTTTCAAAACTAAAATATTCGGCCTTCAGATCATCTTTATGGTAAAAATCAGAACTTGTTTCTCCCACGTCTTCATTTTTCTCTGTGATGGTTTTGTCAAATTTCATTTGTTTCAAAACGTCTTTTAAAATCTGCATATATTCATTGGTTTGCCAGCCATTGAGCTCTAAACACGAGAGTTTATCATCTTTGAATTTAGCGGTCATCCAGTAATTATCAAAAGCATTGTCATAATTTGTACGAAAGCTATACAGCTTATATTCTCCATCCGGTGCATCAGACGAAAATCCGGAAAGGCTATTTCAAATTCACTGATACTTGTGCCAAACATCATTTCTTTGCCAAACAAATTGATTTCGTTTCTTTCCTGAGAAAAAGCAGAAACAGCCAGCAGGATCAAAAAAAATAGATATTTTGTTAACTTCTTCATAATTAGTTTGATTAATTGAAATTCACTATTTGCAGAAGTGCATCACTCGTTCTCCATATTTTCAATTGTCATATTATACTCCACATATTTGCTGCCGTTAAAATGATAATATACTTTAAAAACCTCCGGATTCCCGGCTCTTCCGGAAATGCCGCCCACATAAAATGAATAGTAACTGTTTTTCTTTGTGGTCAAAATGTCGTAGATCTCAACGGGCCAATCTTCAAATATTATTTTCCAGATACCTGATAGTTTCTTGCAAATAAAGAAAAAGGAACCGTGATTAACAAAGAAACATGGATTCCAGCCCAAAACAATCAGCTCATTATTTCCGTCAGCATCGAAATCGAAAAACTCGACTGAGACGGAACTGTCAATTTTCAGGAGATTACCCCGGCATTCTTCACTTATTGACTCACTTTCCGACAGTACTCGAAGCAGTTCTATTCGTTCTTCTTTTGTTAATACCGGGTCACGCGGAACTTCATATTCTATGCTCCGCAAAGTATCAGTGAGATAGTATTTGTAATTATTATTCGATCGAGTCTTTCTCAAAAAAAAGGAGCTAATATTTTTCCTAAGATCTTTAACTTTTTCGCCATTCAGCGGTATCTTCATAGAGAGATTATTGCTAAAAAGAAGCTCAATTATACCAATATCTTTGTAATGCTTTCCTGTTGCAATTATTTTAACTAATGTATCGATATTTCTTTCAGAATTTCTAGTGTCTGTATTTAGTACTGAATCCACATTTCCTTTGTCATTAGCTACCTTTTCATTTGGCTCAGGTTCCTGAGCTTTGCATGACGCGAGGAGTATTAACAGGAAAACAAGCGAATACTTTCCATTTAGTGTATAAAATATCATGTAAATAATATGTTTATCATATATGATCTATTTAAGATTTGGCTCAAATACTCTTAAGACAGCATGCTTGAAAAGTACTCGATAAATACATTTGGATATTGTATCGAAATTATATGTTGCATTATTAAGAATATTTATCCATAACAATATATACCAATCAATCGATATTCACCCTCAAACTCCATAAATTGAAATTGCGCCCCGCAATTTACCTCATATTTGTTCCCCCCCATCGGATGATGATCTTCAAATTTAGAGAAATGAATATTCTCTTCCGAATTTACGTTGTCAAAAATAATCTTTAACCTCTTAACCAGTTCTTTTTCATCATATATTTCATCGGTTAATTCAGAAGTTTTGCAGGAGTTTTCAGAAATTGGAAAACTATAACATAGGGATGAAATAAATTTGTAGTCTTTGTTTAGTACGGATAGCTTGAAGTTACCAAAGAAAGAATCCCATTTTTCTTTTTCAGAAGTGTATTTTGCAATCAATTCTCTGGCAGTGTGTAGATCAGCGGTCTTTTTTAGAAATACCTTAACGGGCTTGTCAAGATCGATTCCGATATTATTATACCAAATGCCTTGAATGCCTTTCACTACACCAAATTGGCCCAAAATCTGATTAGGATGATCCGAGTACCCTGAGCTATCAACAAGTTTATCACCAAGCAGTACTATATGCTTATAAAATACACCGTCAAATAATACTACAGGCGGATCTGATTCAAAATCAAGAGCAATCCAACCTGAAGCGGAATCATAATTTGCGCAGCATGTACTGTAATCAAGCACACCCTCGTAAACACCCGAATACTCCTGTTTGCTCTTTTCTTTAAGTTCACTCACTTTAGTTGGTTTTGCATTTTGAGCAAAACAAATGCTTGAGAGAAAAAGAATGATGATAAATATCCCATTTTTACTCATACTTGTACTCCACTTTGAATTCCAGCTTGCCCTTGGGACTTAGTTTAATATTCTAGTTTATATTCGTTATTAGTCAATGGATGTATAACAATAATATCAAAGTACTCATATGTTTTAAGATCTTCGCGAAGCTTCATTTTAGATTTTGCTTTAGTTTTTTTCCAGTTTTCTTTTAGACTCTGAGCCTCACTTCTCAATATGGAGATCTTACCTGATTTACCTTTTACAGTAACGGGCAGTATATTATTGTCAGCGTCATAAGTACCAATGCTGGCAATATTTACAATAGTATCTTTTACTGAACTTTCAATCTTGCTGTCTAACTCTTTCTGCTTTTCAACATCAGCTTCTTTCTTTTCTTCATTCAGTTTCTCTAATTCGCTTTGCTTTGAAACCATATATTCCTGCAATTTCTGGCTATATTTATCTTCTATCGCATTTTTATCTTCATTTGCTTTAGTAATCCTTGCATTGTACTCTTCCGTAGTTTCAAATTCTCCTTTGGGCTTAAACATATCGTTTAAAAGAGAAATCTCTTTTTGTTTTTCTTCTTCAAATTCTTTTGCTAAACCATATTTCAAATCGTAGTTTGCCGAAAATATTTTAAGCTCAGGCATTAGTTCATTTGCATCCCAAATGAATACTCTACCATCATCTCCTCCACTCGCCAAAAACTTACCATTATTAGAAAAGACAACCGAATTTATGTTATCTTGATGATCTTTTAAAATCTTAATTGCTTTTTTTGTCTTGACATCCCAAACTCTAATAGTTTCATCTTCACTGCCGCTCACTAAATAATTACCATCTGGTGAAAATGTTAATGAAGTTACCCAATCTGTATGTCCTTTAAATGAACCTATATGTAATTTTGAATTTAAATCCCAAAGGTATATCCAATTATCTTTAGAATAGTTACTGACCGCAGCAACCGATCCATCAGGGGATATCTCAATTACTGGATGTAATAGGTCGTTTTTTGTTACTAATGTTGAAATATTATTGTTATTCTTTGATAAGTCCCATAAGAGTATTTCGTTTTTTGATGCTACTGATAGAATAAATCTATTATTTTTATTAATATATA
>JACSRQ010000192.1 GCA_014879675.1 Ignavibacteria bacterium | reverse complement strand
GCCTCGACCGTGGGATGAATGGCGAAAATGGCGGCATTGAGATCTATTACAGTGATAAATATGTTTATATGAACATATCAACAGCTATGTTTTCAATGAAACAGGCCATAGATTTTGACAAGAAAAAGGGGTGGACACTTTTCGGCGAGATGTTCAAAGAAATGAATGAGGAAGAACTGCAAAAGTCACAGAAATCTATAGAAGGCACCTTATGGGGCAATTTTCTGAATCCAAAAGCCAGCGGTATCACTTATCTGATGCTTGAAAACGAGCATGTTGATGGAAAAGACGCTTACGTGATTGACCTGGTTAAAGATGGCGCGAATTTTTTGACAGTCTTTTTTGATACCAAAACCTTTCTAAAAATAAAGGATGCTGGCAGTACCACAATGACCGAATATGCGGATTTCAAAGAGACCGGCGACCTAAAGATAGTCATGCCGTACACAATTAAAAATAAGGCAGGCGATGTTGTGCTGACTGAGATAAAATTCAACTCCAAGTTCAATAAAAAGCTTCTGAAGAAACCTGAAGTAAAGGATAGCGAAGATAAAAAGGAAGATAAGTAAACTCCTTCATCCATGTAGGAAGCAATATTATAAATAAAAAAGCAAAGTAACCAAAACACATATGAAATATCTTAAAATACTGGCACTAATTCTGATAGTAACATCGGTATCATTCCCGCAATTCAGAACACATACAAATAATGCCTTCTCATACGGGGAAAGGCTCTCGTTTGAAGTGAGTTATGGCTTCATTACTGCCGCAGAAGCATTTATGACCATTTCTCCATCGCCATTCATGTACAATAACCGCGAAACATACGAGGTAAACTTTGATGTCAACTCGCGCTCAAGCTTTGATGCGGTTTACAAGGTTAGGGATAACTACAAAACCTTCATTGATGCGCAGGGTATCTTCCCATGGAGATTTGAGCAGCATATCCGAGAAAGTAATTATAAACGTGATTTTGAAGCAACTTTCATACAGGAAAGCCTTAAGGTTTATACCAAAGTAAATTTCGTTGAAGATAAGACCTATATAGCAACAAGCGAGTATGTGCAGGACCTTATTTCAGCTTTTTACTATGCAAGAACACTCGATTGGAAGAGTAAAAATACCGGTGATATTGTAACAGTGAATTATTTCTATAAAGATAATTTTTTTCCTCTGCAGATCAGGTTTGAAGGCAGGGAAACTGTTGAAGTAGCTTCAGGTGAGTATAAGACTTTCATACTCAGGCCCATGCTGAAAGAGGGATTTACAAATAAAACTTCCGACATTTTTGTTTACTTAAGCGATGATGAGCGCAAAGTGCCCGTGAAAGTAAAAATGAATATTGTCATCGGCGCGCTTGTTGCAGAGCTTACACAATACTCCGGCTTGAATGGGAATCTGGATGCAAGAATAGGGGATTAACCATTATTATCCCCGCGAAGGCGGGGATCTCTATTATGAAAAAATAATTAAACATTAATTCGACCAAAATATCACATCATATCTGAAAATTTAATGAGTATTTTTCTGAGTATAGAAATGGTGTTTAATCCTGGAACTCTGTCATGCTGAACTTGTTTCAGCATCTGTTTTCAATCCATAAATGTTAGAGTATGGGAGCAGACCCTGAATCAAGTTCAGGGTGACACGTCACAATATTTCACAGCTTCCATTTTACATTTAAGCCGCCCCTCTTGCCATCCATCCATGGCGATATGAACATCCTGTTCTTTACTCTGGCGCCGGTAATGAATGAATCAACCAACGCGCTGGCTATGAATGATCCAACAAAAAATGTAGCGGCACCCGCGTTAATTGAGCCGGTATCTTCTCTATCTTCGCTGAGAATGCGGTTCTTGAACCTGAACAATTCCTTCCTGAGCGAGAATATTGCGATCGAGGAGCCGCTACCAACCAGTGCTCCAACAAGCAAGTCTGACGGGTAATGCATCCCAAAATACGGCCTGCCGTATGCTACTATGAGCGACCAGGCGAATACGGGCGCGTACACCAGCGGATATTCGGGATATCTGAGCGCAAACATAGTTGCCATTGCGAAGCCTGAGCTTGTATGTCCGGAAGGGAATGAATAAACATCCAGTGCAGGTGTACCGTTCATGTAAACATTCTGTAATTTGTTTATAGGGCGCTCTCTTTTAACAACCGACTTGATTCCAAAAGTTACCGCAAGGTTTGTGAATGCAGATACACTCATCAGGTATCCTGTATTTTCTTCGTATGTCTTTCTTCTAAGCCTGCCATAAGCAAACATGGATGTTGGTACCAGCACAGAGACGGGCATCATGGAGCGGTCTGTAACATTCAGCAGCTTAGTTTTGAATGGTGTTTGGGAATTATTGATCTTCCTGAACAACCTGGTATCAAAATTATCGGGATCGGGAGCGCAATTTTCGTTCAATAGCAGGATGTTGTTGTTCTTCCGTATCCTGTTGCGGTCCTCCCCGCTGGTCTTCAGGCTGTCAAAAGCCCTGAAGTTAATTGTATCCTGTGAATATATGCATGTGCATGTGAGCAGTAAGAGTGCTAAAGTATTTGCTTTGAGAAATTTCAGATCCAATGTATGATGTTAGATTATTTATTTTTCTTTTTCTTCTTTTCTGTTCTGCCTGAATCTTCAGGAAGGGGATAGGATTTCCTGAACTGGGTCCAATACCAGAAAATATTATCTACGTAGTTGTAAGGCTCTTTCCAGTTTGCGAATACACCGTGCGGCGGCCTTGCTCCCCATACAAGCTGGTGCAGTGAATCGTTCCCCGGGGCAAGCAGCTTCATGTATTCTTTCACTACATCCCAGTCTTTATAATCTTCATTAAAGTAATAAGCCATGCTCATTGCGTCTTCAATGTGACCTGAGCCTGCGTTATACGAGGCTAAGGCGAACTTGTATTTATTTGTATCTCCTGCTCCGTCATACCTTCCAACGAGCATTGCATAATAGTAAATGCCGGCCTTGAGGTTGTTTTCTGGCGAGCGGTGGTCTTCAAGGTTCAGGGTTTGTTCAAGCATCGAGCCTGTACGCGGCATTATCTGCATGAATCCATACGCTCCTGCGTGTGAAACTGCATCAGAGGTGAATGCTGATTCCTGTTTTATCATAGCCAGCACCAGCCGCCAGTCAATCTTGTAATATTTGCATTCATCCAGTATTATATCGCCGTATTCCTCAAGTATCTTATCCGAGCCGCCTTTGCTGAAATTTCGGTTCGGATTGCGGATAATCTTCACCAGGTTCTCATAGCGCTGAACGGAATCAGAGGTTGCAAAGATGCTGTCATTCAAATTATAGGCAAATATATCAAACATATCCTGCCAGTTCAGAAATGCCTTTTCAAGATTGATCGCATTGCTGTAGCTGGCTTGTTTTAAATAGTTATCGGTCTTTTTGTCCTGTCCGGTTTCAACAGGTGGGATAACGGCATCCGGATTTGAGCTTTTGGGCTCAACCATTGAACTGCTGCCGAGATCTGTGAACTTGACCACAATAGTCACCAATACAACAATAACCATCAAGCCGATGATAATTGTCGGTATCTTAACCAAATTCTCTAATTTTAAGGACTTTAAGTTCACATTCACACTATTTGCAATACAAATATAACCACAATAGTTTCAATTTTAGTATTTTTTTATCCCTAATGAAATGCTATTATTTGTTGTAAATCAGCAATTTCAGTTACTGTAACCAGATTAAACCTTTTGCCCGTTTTTTTGTCTTATTTATGGAAAAGTGGGAATGCCAAAGCGGGCTGAAGATATTAACCGGATACTGCAAACTGCATGATTACAAATACTTATAAACTAAGTTTAGTTGGGTAAATAAGAAGCTCGCTTTAATGACGGGGAACATTGCGAACATAAACGGAGATCCGGAGCTCATCAGGCTGTTCAAACAGGGTGATATCAGAGGCTATAATGAGATCGTTAGGAAATACCAGAAGCAGGTATATTGGGTCATAAGGAAGATGGTTCTTGATCATGATACTGCAGATGATATAACACAGGAAGTCTTCATCAAGGTGTACTCGGCATTAAAGGATTTCAGGGAAGAATCAAATTTGTTCACATGGCTTTACAGGATCGCAACAAATTACTCAATAAATCACCTGAATAAAACGAAAGTTCGAAACACTGTAAGCGTAGAATTGGTTTTAGAACCGATAGAATCACAGGATAAGGGAGCAGATGAAGAAATTGATGAGAACCAGAGACGAAAAGTACTTGAAGCGGCTATCGAGACATTGCCGGCGCAGCAAAGAGCGGTTTTTAATATGAGGTATTACGACCAGCTGCCGTATGATGAAATTGCTTCGATACTCGGCAAGTCAACCGGCGGAATAAAAGCGAATTACTTTCATGCTGTAAAAAAGATTGGCGAGTTTGTAAAGGGGAAAATAGAAAGATAAAAGAATACTAATTGTTTCAATATGAATAATAAACTAAACATCGAAGAGATCAAGCTATTAATACCGGATTATGTTACCGGCTCGCTTGATAAAAGTGAAAACCTGGTTATAGAAAAGGCGATCTCCGAAAATCATGAAATACACGATTTTTACATGGAGATGAAAGATACCCTGGCTTATGTTGAAACGGTGAAGCTTGAAGAGCCTTCGCCTGTTTACTGGAATAATCTGCTGCCCCGTATTCATGAAAAGATAGAACAGCAGCAATCAGCCGGATTTTCATGGGAGAAGTTATCCGTATTCTGGAAGGTGTTTGCTCCGGTTGCAGCTATTGTGCTGATAGCTGTTTTATATTTCGCCTTAAGGCCTTCGGATATACAGCTTACTGAAGATAAGAAGACAGAGAATGTTACCCGCGATTCAATGAAGAATCCCGATTCTCCAAAAGATGTAAACAGCAATGAAAATAAGAAGGAATCAACTGACAGGAAAAATGAGCTGGTAAAGGAAAATCCGGTTCAGGAATCGCCTAATTCTGTTGAGCACCGAAGTAGTTATTACAAAAAGGAAATTCAGAAGGATGAGCAGACAGCAAAAGATGTAGTTCCGAATGATGAGATTAGGGAAGTTCTGAAAGATGTGCCCAAAGACGAGAACCTTGCGGCAGATATAGAAGAATCATCGATACTTGCATCAGGTGAAAGCGCCGGATTGGATGAAGAAACAGAGGCAGAGCTGAAAAAGCTGGATGATAAAGACCGCAACAAGCTGCTTGAAGAGCTGCTGAACAGTAATTTATAAAAGATTAGAATATTTGAACATGGGAAAAAAATACAAAATAATGCTTCTTCTTCTCTTTTTTGCTTTCCTTAATCCGGTTTATTCGCAGGATGACTTCAGGGAGAAGCTGCAGGAGATAAAGCTCGAAAAACTCACAAAGAAACTGGACCTGGATGAAACGGTGAAATCTTCGTTCGTGGATAAGTATAAAGAATTTTCAGCGGATATGAGAGAGCTTAACCGGAAGCGGGCTAAGACTTATAAGCTCATGACCGAGAATATTGAAAGCGGTAATGGGTTGGATAGCCTTGTAAATCAGCTGCTCGACAATGAGAACCAGATAGACACCCGAAGAGAAGAGTTTATAGCGGATATGAAAACTATTCTGACAGCAAAACAAATCGCAAAGATGATAATTTTTGAACGTAAATTCAACAATGAGATCAAAAAGTTATTGAAACAGTATCAGAAAGATAATAAAAAGGAGAAACCGTTTAAGGATAATTAGCTTTTCACCCGATTATATTCACTAAGGCAGCCTCTTTATCCCAAGTCCTTTGAGCATATCCGAAACAAGGAAGAATGAACCTGTTATCAGCACGGTTTTAGTCTTCGAAAGTTTTAGTACATTCAAAACCTCTTTCGCATTTTCAGTAATCATATATTTGTTAGTTGGTTTCATTTTCATAGCTTCTGCTGTTAGAATACATGGATCTAATGCCCTGGTGTATTCCGGTTTAGTGAAAATGAATTCACTTTTTAGCTTCAGCACTTCTTTTAACGCACTCTGGTAATCCTTATCACCCATGATCCCAAAAACAACAACTCCCGGTTTTATCCCCAGTTTACTAAGTGATTTCACAGTTTGTGATATCCCGTGCGCATTATGAGATACATCGAAAATAAACCGTTTACCTTTGATTGTCATAATATCAAGCCTGCCAAAGTAACCGGAATTCTTCTTTACATTTTGAATTCCCTTCTTGAAGGCAGTGAGATCAAGCGGTAGAGCCATTTTTCTGCAGAATTCATTTACTGCCAGATAAGCCGCTGCCGCATTTACGGGCTGGTAGCTGCCCAGCAGGGGAGAATTTAACTTTATTGTATCGTGTTTATCTTTCAATAAAAAATCTAATCCGCCTTTGTTTACCTGTAATGAAGATATCTTGATAACATCATTCAGATACACAATATCTTTTTTCTTAATTGATCTGAAAAATATCGGCTTGAGTTCTTTGCTGCTATCGCTCACAATTACTTTTACGCCCGGTTTGTATATACCAATTTTTTCAAGAGCAATCTTTTTGATCGTGTTTCCCAGAAACTGCATGTGATCCATACCGATCGGTGTGATAACTGATACTTCCGGTTTGATGATATTGGTTGAATCCAGCCGACCGCCCAATCCGCATTCTATCACAGCCGCTTCGACCTTCTTATCGGCGAAATAGCGGAAAGCCATAGCCGTATTTACTTCAAAAAAAGAAGGCTTGATGCGTTTGATAAGTGCAGAATGTTCATCGAGAAAACGTTTAACATAAGCCGTTGGGATCTGCTTTCCATCCACCCTGATGCGTTCGTTGAAACTCAATACATGGGGTGATGTGAATAGCCCGGTTTTTACACCATGCTCCATTAATACTGATGCAGCAAACGAGGCGGTTGCTCCCTTACCATTAGTTCCGGCAATGTGAATGCTTTTGAAGCTGTTCTGAGGATTGCCCATTGCCCTGCACAGCTTGCGGATGTTTGTGAGGTCATACTTCATTCCCGTGCGTTCGAGGGAATAGAAGAAATCGAAATATTGGTTGATACTTTTCATATTATATGTTAAGCCATTGCTTCAGAGCTTCTTCTGCAACGAGATATACTGGTTTTTCTTCAGTATCTATAACAAAATCTTCTAAAAGCCTGCTCTCGAACTGTTCTTTGAGTTCGATTGCGCGGTGTTTATGCCAGTTTAATGATGAACCGGATTCTCTTTTCTCAAGTCTTTTGTGAAGAGTCGGAATGCTTGCAGTGAGCCGAATTGTGGTTACGCTAACGTTTGGTATAGCTGATTTATAATCTTCTATCTCGTCAGATGTTTCAATCACATTGGGAATTATGAGCCTTGAAACTCCCAACTCTGCATAATTGGGCCACATAGAAGCGAGATTTTTAATAACCAGCTTTGAATTAAACCGGTCATCATAAGGTGGGGGAAATGCGGACCTGAAACAATCAACATCAATCATAGCGCTTGCTATATTCCTATCAGCCAGAAGCTGGTAAACGGCTTCTGATACTATGGATTTGCCAACACCAACAGGTCCGGTTATTATTAATAATTCAATATTGTTTTCCATTGATATGCAAAATATCAAAAATATTTACCAAAGCAAATGTAAGAGGAGCTTACTTATTTTGATGTGTGACCGTTTATGTTATAAAGGAGGTCAAAAGTAAAAACTTATGACATATAAATCTATCATTGGATACCGGCTTTCGCGGGTATAGAGCATTCAATAAAAAACCCCGAAATTAACCGGGGTTTTATTTAAGCGTTAAACATTATAGTTTGAAGCTTATTCTGTTTCAGCAGCTTCTTTTACCTTCTTCTTGGTCTTCTTAACCTTCTTAGGCTTCTCTTCTTCCGGCTGAACTGTATCCTTAGTTACAACAAGCAGGTCTTTATATGCCTTTAAGCCTGTACCTGCGGGAATAAGCTGGCCAACGATAACGTTTTCCTTTAATCCCTGGAGAGTATCAACTTTGCCTTCAATTGCGGCATCGGTGAGCACCTTTGTTGTTTCCTGGAACGAAGCAGCAGAAATAAAGCTATCTGTTGTTAAAGATGTCTGCGTTATACCCAGCAGGATCGGGTTAGCGATCGCAGGGTTAGCATCCCTGAATTCGATAAGCTCTTTTCCTTTTTTCTTTAGCTCAGCATTAAGCTCTTTAACTTTTTTCTTGTCCATCATGTCATACATCTTCACCTTGTTGGAATCGCCTTTATCCATAACGATGATCCTGTTCCTTAGTGATTCATTCTCTATCAGGAACTTGAAGCGATGAACAACATCGCCTTCAAGGAACATGGTATCGCCTGAATCAACAACGCGAACCTTCTGGAGCATCTGCCTTACAATGATCTCGATATGTTTATCGTTGATCTTTACACCCTGCATCCTGTAAACTTCCTGGATCTCGTTAACAAGGTATGCCTGTACATCTCCAACACCCTTGATCCTTAAGATGTCATGCGGGTCAACCGAACCGCTTGAAAGCGCTTCGCCGGCCTTAACATAATCACCATCTCTTACAAGAATGTGTTTACCTACAGGAATCATATATTTCTTTTCAATAGAAAGATCAGCGGTTTTAACCTTCACTTCGCGTGAACCTCTTTTGAGTGAACCGATCTCAACAAATCCATCGATCTCGGTAACAACAGAAGGGGAGTTAGGGCTTCGTGCCTCAAAGAGCTCTGTAACTCTCGGCAGACCGCCTGTGATATCCCTTGTTTTACCGGTATCCCTTGGGATCTTAACAAGTATCTGTCCTGCAAATATCGGCTCGCCGTCATTTACAAGCATATGCGCCTGTGCGGGAATGATATACTGGCTCATAAGGTCACCCTTTGAGTCAGTTATCTGTATCGTAGGGCTAAGTGTCTTATCCTTTGATTCGATAACTACCTTCTGGATGTGGCCCGTGGTTTCATCCGGTGCTTCTGCGTAACTTACGTTTTCTTTAAGATCGAGATATCTTGCGTTACCCGTGTGCTCGGCAACAATTACCGAGTTGTACGGATCCCACTCATAAAGCACTGTGTTCTTTTCAACCATCTCGTCATCTTTTATCATAAGATGAGCGCCGTAAGGAACGTCATATTTTGATACAAGCCTGTTATTCTCATCAAGTATCTGAATGATACCGTTTCGGCTATGTGTTACGTAGAACTCACCCTCTGTGGAAGCCGGGTTGGAATATTTAATTGATTTAATGCTGTCAAATTTAACTTTACCTGCAAACTTTGTAGGTATCCTGGATTGAGTTACGATCCTGCTTGCAGTACCGCCGATATGGAATGTTCTGAGTGTAAGCTGTGTACCCGGCTCGCCGATAGACTGAGCTGCAATAACACCAACTGCTTCGCCAACATCAACCAACTTGCCTGTTGTGAGGTTTCTGCCGTAACACTTAGCACAAATTCCTTTTCTTGATTCACATGTTAATACAGAACGAATTTCAACTGACTGAATTGAAGTCTCAGTTACCTGCTGTGCCAGTTCTTCATCAATCAGATCGCCTGCTTTAACAAGAGTTTTACGTGTCAAAGGATCAACGATGTTCTGAACTGCTGTTCTGCCGAGTATTCTCTCTGAAAGCGGCTCTTTAATATCTTCACCGTCTTTTAGAGCTTCAACAGTAAGTCCGCGGAAAGTACCGCAGTCAAGCTCAGAAATTATTACATCCTGTGAAACGTCAACAAGCTTACGTGTGAGGTATCCGGCATCTGCAGTTTTTAACGCTGTATCCGCAAGACCTTTACGCGCACCGTGAGTTGATATAAAGTACTCAAGAATTGAAAGACCTTCTTTGAAGTTTGCAATAATTGGGTTTTCAATAATTTCACCCGCCTGGCCTGTCATAGTTTTCTGCGGCTTAGCCATAAGACCTCTCATACCAGCAAGCTGGCTTACCTGGTCCTGTGAACCCCTTGCACCAGAATCGATCATCATATGAAGCGAATTGAAACCGTCTCTTGAAGTACGAAGTGTGCTCATAAGATCGCTCTTAACGTCATTGGTTGCATGCGTCCAGATATCGATAACTTTATTGTAACGTTCGCCTTCGGTGATAAGTCCGCGCATTCTTGATTTTTCGATAGCATCCACTTTTTTCTGGGCAGTTTCAATGATCCTGTCCTTACTTTCGGGTACCACAATATCATCAAGATTTACGGAAAGGCCGCCGCGCATAGCATAACGGAAACCGGTTTCTTTAAGCGCGTCAAGGAATTCAACCGTTTTCTTGTTGCCAACGCTTTTGAATACCTTCGCGATATTTTTGATAATTCCTTTTTTCGTGAGAAGCTCGTTAATATATGCTGCGCCCTCCGGAACGATCTGGTTGAAGATCACTCTTCCAACAGTTGTTTCGATAAGCTCGCCTTTGATCCTGACTTTGATCTTGGCGTGAAGCGCAACACGGTTATTGTTGAGCGCAATTACAACTTCCTGCGGACTTGAGAATATTTTATCTTCGCCAAGATCGCCCTTACGGTATTTAGTAAGGTAATAGCAGCCTAAAACTATTTCCTGGTTAGGAACAGTTATAGGATCGCCATTTTGAGGAGACATAAGGTTATGGCTTGAAAGCATAAGTACTCTTACCTCAAGCTGAGCTTCTGGAGAGAGCGGTACATGTACAGCCATCTGGTCACCGTCAAAATCCGCGTTGAATGCTGTACAAACCAGCGGGTGTAGCCTGATAGCTTTACCTTCAACAAGGATCGGCTGGAAAGCCTGGATACTAAGCCTGTGCAGGGTAGGGGCACGGTTCAGCATGATCGGATGTCCATCAATTACATTTTCGAGAACTTCCCAAACTTCAGGAGTCCTTCTCTCGATAAGTTTCTTTGCGCTTTTAACAGTTTTTACCAGATCTCTATCAATTAGCCTTCTTATTACGAAAGGCTTGAAGAGCTCTAAAGCCATATCTTTCGGCAATCCGCACTGATGAAGCTTTAAGTCAGGACCAACAACAATTACCGCACGGCCTGAATAATCAACACGTTTACCAAGAAGGTTCTGCCTGAAACGACCCTGTTTACCTTTCAGTATATCTGAAAGTGATTTAAGCGGCCTGTTCTCTGATTTTACTGCTGTTGCTCTTCTTGAGTTATCAAGCAAAGCATCAACTGCTTCCTGCAGCATCCTTTTCTCGTTTCTGAGGATAACTTCAGGTGCTTTTATATCTATAAGTCTCTTTAATCTGTTATTCCTGATAATTACTCTTCTGTACAGGTCATTCAGATCCGATGTTGCGAACCTTCCGCCTTCGAGGGGCACAAGCGGCCTGAGCTCAGGGGGAATAACAGGTACAACATCAAGTATCATCCATTCGGGTTTGTTCTGTCTTCTGCCTTCTTTTTTCTGGAATGACTTAAGAACCCTTAACCTTTTGATGAGATCCTGTTTTTTCTGAACAGAGGTTTCTTCATAAAGCTGGATCCTGAGTCTGCTTACATCTTCATCTACATTTACTCTTCTGAGCAGCTCTTTAACCGCTTCAGCGCCGTTTTTGCAGACGAACTTGTTTGGGTCAAAATCATCAAGCTCTTCCTGGTCATCCGGAAGGTTGTTCAGAGCGTTCAGGTATTCATCTTCAGTAAGAAGGTCGTTCTTGCTGTACTGGGTAGGACCGGGGTTCACAATTACATAGTTCTCGTAATAAATGATCCTTTCGAGCTCCTTATTTGTGAGCCCAAGCAGGTAGCTGATCTTGCTGGGTGTTGAGCGGAAGTACCAAATATGAACTACCGGCACGCTGAGAGAGATATGTCCCATTCTCTCGCGCCTTAAGCTTTTAAGGTTAACTTCCACACCGCAGCGGTCACATACTATGCCGTGGTACCTGATGCCTTTATATTTTCCGCAGTGGCATTCCCAATCTTTAACCGGTCCAAATATCTTTTCGCAGAACAAACCGTCTTTATCCGGCTTAAACGTTCTGTAGTTAATTGTCTCAGGTTTCAGTACTTCACCATGGGAATTCCTGATAATGGAATCTGTAGAAGCAAGGTTAATCGCTATTTTAGTGAAAACCTTTTTTACTTTTTTCTGATCTCTTTTAAAAAACATATGTTTTTATGATTTTAATTAATCTAATGTGATATCAAGGCACAGGCCCTGGAGTTCTTTAACAAGTACGTTGAATGATTCCGGTACCTGTGGTTCAGGAGTGTTCTCTCCTTTAATCAGCGTTTCATAGGTTTTGGATCTTCCGGTTACGTCATCGCTCTTTACTGTCAGTATCTCCTGCAGTGTATAAGCTGCGCCGTATCCTTCAAGCGCCCAAACCTCCATCTCTCCAAACCTCTGGCCGCCGAACTGGGCTTTACCGCCGAGTGGCTGCTGGGTGATGAGAGAGTACGGTCCGATTGACCTTGCATGGATCTTATCATCCGATAAATGCGATAGCTTCATCATATAGATGTAGCCAACGGTTACCATCTGGTCAAATTTATCACCGGTCTGCCCGTCAAACAATATGCTTCTTGAGTTGCTTGGAAGCCCTGATTGAACAAGTATATCGGTAATATCTTCAAATGAAGCGCCGTCAAACACCGGGGTTGCGAATGTGCAGCCCAGCATTTTTGCCGCCCAGCCTAAAGCTGTTTCATACAGCTGGCCGAGATTCATACGCGAAGGTACACCAAGCGGATTTAAAACTATATCCACCGGGGTGCCATCAGGTAAGAACGGCATATCTGCAACAGGTACTATTTTGGCAACAACACCCTTGTTTCCATGTCTGCCTGCCATCTTATCACCAACTGAAAGCTTCTTTTTCTTTGCAATGTAAACCTTAGCCATCTTCACAACTCCGGTTGGGAGCTCATCGCCGAGTATTATCTTGTTCCTGTTACGTTTTGTTCTTTCTTCAATATCACTTAATCTTGTCTTGAAGTTCCTGTATAATGCCTGTAATAATGACTGACCCTTTTTATTGGATGTCCAGTCATTGGATACATCAAGAGTATCTATTCTGAAATTCGGATTTTCGAGATGTTTCAGGAAGGTATCCTTTTTTATAGTGGTACCGCCTCTGATTATGATAGTGCCGTCTATATCGCGGATACCGAGAGCATCTTTTCCGTCAAACATATTGCCGAGCTTTTCAGCAAGTTTGCGGTTAAGATCGTTGATAGAATCATACCTATCCTGCTCCAGCTTCTCGATCTTCTTCTTTTCTTCTTTTTTGGTTTCAGTATCTCTTTGTTTCCTTGTGAAGAGCTTTTTGCTTATTACGATACCCTTCATTCCCGGGGGAGCTTTCAGCGAAGCATCCTTCACGTCTCCAGCCTTATCACCGAAGATCGCTCTTAAAAGCTTTTCTTCAGGTGTAGGTTCGGTTTCACC
>JACSRQ010000191.1 GCA_014879675.1 Ignavibacteria bacterium | reverse complement strand
CCGACTAGGGGTCGAACCTAGACTTTCCTGATCCAGAATCAGGCGTGTTGCCAGTTACACCATCGGGCATTGTTGTATCGAAAATCAAAGCTTAAAAGAACTGCGTGCTGAATCCGGCATTAGCCGGATGAAGTCCCGCTCTGCGGGATTGCCAGTTATTGAGTTCCGGTTTACCGGAACGAAATCCCGATTAATCGGGACCCATGGGCAATATCTTATACAAATATAATGATTTTAAAGATATTTTCAAAAACCATAAAAAATGGCGTTAACTTCCAATTTAGCTTTTTAATGGATAGATGTATTGTTAAATTTGTAAAACTGGATTAAGATCAGTTAAATATATTATGATATTAAAGATATTTGTAGGGATATTACTGTTTAATCTGTATTTGTATTCACAGCAAACAGTATTGTTTAAAGCGCCGCCGGGAAATATCAGCCTGCCTTCTGTGATTATTGATGAAAACAGCAATCCCAATTCAACAGGGCTTGGTATTATAGAATCCAAATGGGTACCATCATCGCAGCCGGTAGCCGAATCACTTCTGGATACATATTCCAATTCGCCGGATATTGGAATCAGAAAGATCATTAGTGACGTATTGGTTAGAGCCAATGTGCCGGCAGAGATTATATCAAAACTAAATATTAGCTTTAAAAGCTCCGGTATAGAAGAACGCGGATTCGATAAAAACACAGCTGAGTTTAACCAGGATTTTGCCGCGAAGTATCAGCAGGAAAATCTGTTCCTTGTTTCAAAATTGTACCGTACTAATAATGCAGTCATAGAAATCACTGAATCAGGGGCTTTGGAATTCAACCGGGACGTTAAAAACGCGCTATCTGAAGGTTTAATGTTCGGCAATAAAACCGAAACAACACAGGAAAACAAATTGCTTGTTGAAATTCACTACCTTGTATATGCATTTGAGTTTCAGCCTATGAATATTGAGCATATCGCTGATAGAGAGATATATATACCGATGTATTATGATGTAGATATAGGGATCAATTCCATTACCAGTATGACAGTAACAGAGGGCGGTGTAAACGAATTTTATTGCAGTGTTCGTACAAAATTTACAGAAAAACCTATCGGGTTTAAGATCAGTGAAACAGATCCAAAGTTCAGTTTCAGGGCCGGTGGTAAAGAAAGCTATACGCTTAAATTTGTTGAAGCAGGCGGCAATAAAATAAAATTTTCTTTATCAGGCTTCAGCGTTTCATTTCCCTGATATAAAAATTCAATTCACAATATTGATAAAATGAATTCCCTTAAAGAGATAATTATACATAAATTAAAGATCATTCAATGCAATTCAGGCTTAAAAAATCAACCATTGAAGATGCAGGTATTGGCGTTTTTACTACTGCTTTCATAAAAAAAGGGGATAAGCTACATACTTTATTCCACGAGAACGATGTTATATGGGTATCAAATGAAGATTATGAAAAGCTGAGTATTCCGCCGGAGCTGAAAGAAAATTTTTCGATTAAATTTGAGGATGGCTATTCAATGCCGGGCGATTTCAACAGGATCAGCGTAGGGTGGTACCTGAATCACTCGGATAAACCGAATCTGCATTCAGATGATGAGTATGAGTATTATGCCTCAAGGGATATAGAGCCGGGTGAAGAGCTTTTTATAAATTACGAACATTTATAAAAAAAGCCCCTCATATCATATATGAGAGGCTTCAAATAGGGTTAGGCAAGTTATGCCCTTGCCCTCCTAAAACTTATACTTAACATACACGCTCCTTTCCAGCAGGTCTGCTTTTATTCCCTGCATACTAATATAACCAAATTTTAACAGAAAAAGTCCCCATATTTGAAAGATATGAATGTTTTTTCGTAAACTGCTATTATATCATGATTCAACAGAATGTTTTAGAGAAATCATATCTTCATTTTTCTGATATTTCCTTAACAAGAACAAGAGCTTTTTCCCAGGTCTTATTCATGTATTCTTCATATTCCGGTATTATATCCATTTCCACATTCAGCTGTGTTTTGCCGCCGGATTCAGAAACCCGGTACGTTTCCAGCGAGCCGGCCCATTTCTTCGCTTCATCGCTTTCAAAGTCTTCGGTGTTTTTATCAATAACGCCAATATGTTCAATTGTTATAACTTCGGCCGGTTTGTGTACATTTACAGTGCTCACAAGCCCTCTGCCTTCACCATCAAGAAAGTGAACTTTGCTGCCCTCATCCCAGCCGCCTACAGCATGCGAACCCGGACTGAAGACAGATGTCCATTGCCTGTACGTTGCGTCATCAAGCAGTACATCCCATACTTTTTGTTTGGGCGCGGCTATCTGTACAGATTTTTTAAGTGCTTTCTTTTCCATAATTGTTCTTTCGATTAATTATTATTGATTTATTTTCTTGAATTATTTTCTGTTCGTTTCTATTTTTGTCTTTTCACAATTTCTTCTTCACTTTTTGCTTTTTCACTTTTGCCTCTTGGTTTTTTCCTTTTTATTTTTGCCTTCTGCTGACTTCAGAGTATTTTCTTCCAGCCGTGTTTTTATGATCTTCTTCACCAAAACGGATGGAACGGGTTCATCATGCGGAAACTGGATGGTAGTTCCGGAGATTTTGTACGGCTTTAACTTGTCCCTGAATTTTCTTATCACGTGATAGCTCATTGTGACAAGGCTGCAGTGTGACCTGAAATAAGCAAAAGCAGCAAGATGACCGCTATACCTGTAAAAAGGAATTCCATAGCTGATGTTTTCTTCGGCATCAGGTGCAGCTGAAATAATTGCTTTTCTTACAATGCTTAATGTGCTTCCTGCATCGGTTGGCAGGGAAGCAAGGTATTCATCCACACTTCCAGTTTTCTTTTTAGAAACGGGAGAAACATCTTTCTTCTTGAAAGAAAGCCCTGCAGAGCGCAAAGTTCGTTTCAAAACAGGAATTGCAGTTTTACCAATACCATGCAGTTCCAATATTTCCTCCACAGTGAATTTTGAAAGCTGTCTTAAAGTATTGATACCCCTGTTGGCAAGCGCCCTTTGAGCAGGTTTACTGAGCCCGATACCTGAAAATACCCCTGCCCCGGCTTTCCCTGCGTTTTGTGTAACTTTACCCGCCTTCATATGCTTCTTCAATCTTGTTAATATCTATCTTTTTCATTTGGAGCATTGCATCCATGACTCTTCTAGCTTTTTCCGGATCCTTATCTTTCATTAATTGAATAAGCCTCTCCGGCACGATTTGCCATGAAATGCCGAATTTATCCTTGAGCCAGCCGCACATTGATTCAGCGCCGCCATCTGCAGTTAGTTTTTCCCATAGTTCATCCACTTCCGCCTGTGATTTGCAATCAACATATAGTGAAAATGCCTCCGAATGTTTAAAAATCGGCCCGCCGTTCAAGGCCATGAACTGCTGCCCTTCGATCTCGAAAAATACAAGGATTGTTTTGCCGTCAGGCATTTTATCAGCACTGATGAGCTTTGTGTTTTTAAACACTCCTTTATAAAATTCTACCGCTTCCTCTGCGTTGTTATCAAACCAGAGGCATGGTGTGAGTTTGTTCATTTTTTTTACGTTATTAAAATTTCAAAAGTTTTTATTTAACTGATTGGTAGTGCAGAACAGTAATGCCGCACTCAAACGCTGTTGAGCCCAGCGCTTGAAGCTTCTGCATTTGATTGATCTTATCAAAAATTTGTATACCATTACCCAGTATCACAGGATTTACAAAGAAGTAATATTCATCGATCAGATTTTCGCTGATCAGGTTTGACACAAAATTTGCACCGCCATAAACGATTATATCACCTCCAGCCTCTGATTTGAGTATGTTAATTTCATCCGCCAGATTTCCATTTGCAAGTTTAGTTCCGGGCCAGGTGGATGTATGCAATGTTTTACTGAATACCACCTTATGTGTATCGGTAAACTTTATGCCTGCTGAGTGTTCCGGATCCGTTGGATCTGCTTTCACCTTCGCCCAATGCTGTATGAAGCCATCTGCCATTCTTCTGCCGAGCAGAATTGTTGTAACTGGATCATTAAGTTTTTCAGTGTATTGTTTCAGTTTCTCATCCCAGTTCCATGTCATCCAGTCAAGCTGCCCATCGGGTCCGCCAATGAAGCCATCAACCGAGATCTGTACCTGTAATTTAAGTTTTCTCATTGTTTAGATTTTGTTTTCTTAGAGATCCTTTTCAAAAGCTCCTGCATTATCCCTTCCAGGGCTTTTTTATTTTGTCTTACTTCTTTCATATCTTTAAAATACATCATACGCCTGTCTTTATACTCACCCAGCAGTAAAGGGGATCTTACTTTAACTATATCAGGATGATGAAATACGAGATGAACAGCCAAATGATTCCTGGGATTAAAAGTGACCATATCTTCAGTGCAATAGTAACTGGGTGCATTCCACTTTATCCGCTCTTTGATTCCTTTACCCGCGGATTTTATGATCTTTCTTACAGCTTCGATCTCATCTTTCAACGGATGTTTAAGCTTCATCATATAAGCGTTCACTATTTCTTTATCCGTCATTTTCCGGGTGGGCATTACTTTTCCAGTATTTTGAAAATGTTATTGATCTGGTGAGTGTGCCTTTTGGTGTGGCATACAGCAAAGCAGATCCATTCGTAGCGGGTAAGCTCGCCAAGCCCCGGTAAAGCGAAATCAGTACAGGTTTTGGTAATATTTTCCTCAAGCAATATGTTACGCAGCCTATTGCCGGCAACGCGGGTGTTTTCAAGCATTGTTTCCTTTTCTATCGGCTCAAGAGAAGGAAGTATAAATTCGGGTGAGATCATTTTAGTATTCAGATCGAGCATAAACGACCTGATGGTTTCTTCGTTTGCATCCGGTTCACGTGATGTGTCTTTTGTGCTTCCAAGCATGGTTTGTGCTGCACCGGAGTTTGCTTTGAGCAGGTGATCTGCAGTCTGCGCCGCAGACCAGCTTCCCTCAAATGGGATCACATTGAATTTATTCTCTTCAAACTTTTCTAAAGCCGCCTCAAGATCCGCGAACGCGCTTTCGAATTCTGTGATTAAATCGTTTTTCATTTATTGTCCATTTCTGAATTAAGCATCCATTTTTTGCCGAACTTATCCACCACCACAGCAAACATTCCGCCCCAGAACTCCCTGTGGAGCGGGTGAATAACTTTGCCGCCATTTGATAATTTATTGAAGTATTCATCTATTTCCTTTTCGGAAGAACAGCTTAGGCTCATCGTAACACCATTTCCTTCAGTAAATTCACCGTCTGGCAGCATATCGGTGGCAAACAATGTTATGTCTCCGCTAATAAGCGCAGAGTGCATTACCTTTTTTAGCTCAGCTTCAGGGAACTTATCTTTTGCAGGAGTATCGGCAACGGCCATAATTGAAAGCTCGCCGCCCAGTACATCCCGGTAAAAAGTCATAGCTTCCCTGGCTGTTCCGTTAAAAGCAAGATACGCGTTGATTTCAGTTTTCATTATAATAATCCCTGCAGTTCTTAATTTTTACTTTAGATTTACATCATGGGGTTAGGCTGCAGCATACTTACTCTGTTACCCTCGGTATCAAGAAATGCGCAATAGAGGCCGACACCCGGAATATCATCCGGTTCACCGGCTTTGTAGCTTCCGCCGAGTATTGTGCCACCGGCTGCTTCAACTGCTTTCATTGATTCGCGGATGTCATCAACTGCGATCACAACTGAAGTGACCTTGTTATCGGGAGTTTTATCAAAAAGACCGCCGTTTATAATACCAGGATTTTTCGGGAAGCCGTTCTCGCCCGTTTCGGTGGTTTTAACGATCACGTAATTTCCCATTTCGGGGCCAAGCTGCTGAGCTTTCCAGCCGAAAACGCCGGAATAAAAATTGGTCATTCTGGTCCTGTCTTCTGCAGGCATTTCGAAGTGAACTACCGGATTCATTTTTTTCATTTTTGTGTTTGTTTAAAATATTAATAAATTTTTGTGATTCATTTTTTCTAATTTTCAGCTTTTGTTTCATCCATCCAGATGAAATTCCAAAAGTGTCCGTCAAGATCGTTGAAGCTTCTGTGAAACATAAAGCCATAATCTTCGGGATCCCTCACAACCGGGGCGCCGGCTTTCTTAGCATTTTCAACAATCTCGTTGACTTTATCTTTGCTTTTGACTGCAATAGAGGTAACAGATTTGGATGTTTTGACTGCATCAACCACATCCTGCGGCATAATTTCCTTCATCTTATCCTCAGTAAGCAGCATTACATATATAGTATCTGATATTACAAGGCAAGCAGATGATTTATCACAAAAGCGCTCATCACAGCTGTAGCCAATTGATTTGAAGAAGTCCATTGACCTGCTTGTATCACTGACAGGCAGGTTGATAAATATTTTAGTTTCCATAGTTGACCCATCCTTTCGATAGATTTATTTTAGCTTTCGTTACCATTTATTTTTTGCTGATTGAGCTGAAGTATGCAGTCGTAACGGCATCTACAATTGTGTGCTTCCTGACCTTCTTAAGGTCAAACAATGTCCATCCCTGCAATCCCCATTTGTTTGGTACAGGAGTTATAGCCGGATTATTAACTGATGTGAACACATTCTGATCTACAGGCAGCAGCTTCAAACATGCGATCCCGCTTGAAAGGTCGAGTGTGGCAAAGATCCGTTTCTTCGTTCTGAATGATGTTTTTTCGAAATGCGGAGCTTCGTAACTTCCCGGCATAGAAAGCGCGAGCTCGCGGAATGTTTCGGTTGTCATGGATGAAATTTAATTGCTTTTAGAATACGTTTTTATTCAGCTTTGGCTGCAAGCGGAACAAGACACTGTACATCAGTTTCGTTGATATATATTTCCAAACAGTAACCATCAGGCTTAATGTTCTGCTGCTTCAGCATTTTCTGAAATGTACTGCCTATCAAACCTGGATTGCTGCGCCAGTTTGTAATTGTTTCGGAAATGTAGTTGCCATTTCCAATAGTGAAGCTATCTAGTTTGTATTTTTTTGATTCGCCGGGGTAGGACTCTTCAGCAGCGGCTTTGTAAACAATATTGCCATTTTCTCCGCCGTAAGAAATACCAAAAAACTTTCTTTTTCCATTTTGCGGGAGTATTTTTTCAAGCTTTCTATAAGCTTCTTCAATTCCATCAGGGAAAGATTTAGCTTGTACATACAATACATCAAAATCTCTATCTATTTTATAAATTTCCATGTTTGTTTTTTACAATGTCAAAATTACCTTACAAACATACATTCATTTCACCATGCTTTCCAAGTGTAAATACGACAATGTGGCGGGTTGATTGCGACAAAATATTCTGCTAATTTTGTATCATGAAAAATATCATAATCTTAGTTCCTGAAGGTGCGGTGCTGGCAAGTATTGCCGATCCGCAGTACTTATTTTCAGCAGCCAACAATCTTTTGAAACAATCCGGCGGTAAGGCTGCATTCAATGTAATAATTGCAGGCATCAAAAGGAAAGTCACACTGCTTGATGGTAAGTTTACTATTAATACCGATTGCCTCATCAGCGAAGTGGATAAGGCGGATCTGATCCTGATACCTGCATTAAGCGGAGATATGAAACGATCTGTTGAAATAAACCGTGAGTTCATTCCATGGATCATTTCAAAATATAAAGATGGTGCCGAAATTGCCAGCCTGTGTATCGGTGCATTTTTACTTGCTTCCACCGGACTAATGAAAGGGAAACAGTGTTCAACACACTGGCTATATGTTAACCAATTCAGAACTATGTTCCCTGATGTTGACCTGGTTGATGAGAAGATAATTACTGAGCAGAATGGATTGTACTCAAGCGGGGGAGCAAACTCGTACTGGAACCTGCTGCTGTACCTGCTTGAAAAATATACAGACCGCGAAACGGCTATTATGGCGTCAAAGTTCTTTGTGCTTGATATTGCACGCAAGAGCCAGTCACCCTTTACAATTTTTCACGGCCAGAAAGATCATGGTGATGAGGAAGTTAAAAAAGCGCAGGAGTATATCGAGAATAATTACAACGATAAGCTTACAGTTGACAGGCTTTCAGACCTGTTCGGGATCGGCAGAAGAACATTCGAACGCAGGTTTAAAAAAGCAACGAACAACACTGTGGTTGAATACACCCAAAGAGTTAAAGTTGAAGCAGCAAAGAAGGAATTGGAACTGGGCAGGAAAAATGTTAATGATGTTATGTATGATGTTGGCTATACTGACACTAAGGCTTTCAGGGATGTATTCAGGAAGATAACAGGAATGAGTCCAATTGATTACAGGAATAGATATAACAGGTAATACTAAAGTTCAGGATTTGGGATGAAGTTTTCTGCCTAAAAAGATAAACAGAAAACCTACTGCTAAAAATGTTGTGTGAAGTACAGCGTCGTAACTCCTTATCATAACAATTTGTACCGTGATCCAGATCAGAAGTACCGCTCCCTGCATAACTATCATTAATGGATAGCTTTTTGTTTTTAGTATGAGGCATATTGATGTGACCAGGCTGAACACACCATTGAATAGTATAAGAATGATTCCGGGGATCAGAAAACTTGTAAAAGGGGAGTGTTCGAGAAGGGTGACGGGTATTTGCATTAGAGAGCCATCGGGAGCTGAAATGAAAAGATAGCCGCCATATATGGCTCCTATTCCGTTAAACAGAAGCAATACAAGTGCGGCTATTCTGTAAAATCCCTGCATCTTTTGTTGTTATTTAAAACTGTTTAATGCCTTCATATAATTTGCTCTTTCGAATGCACCCGGATTTGCAACCGATTTGTGGCTCATGCTTCCGCGCATTTGTTTAACCGACTCATATTCATGCTCGGTCATCCATTTCTCTATATCTTCCAGTACCTTTTTAATATGCTCAATGCCATATTTATGCAGCGCTGCGAACATCTGGGTAACACTTGCACCGGTCATAATAAGCTTGATAACATCTTCTGCGGTATTCACGCCGCTGGTTGCAGCAAGCGATGCATTTATCCTGCCGTATAATATTGCTATCCACCTGAGCGGCAAACGCATTGACTGGCTGTTGCTTAGCAGCACGTTTGGCACCACTTCAAGGTTTTCGAGGTCAATATCCGGCTGGTAAAACCTGTTAAAAAGTACCAGCCCGTCAACACCTTCGCGGTCGAGCCGCTTTGCGAAATTTGCCATTGCGCTGATGTATGGACTTATCTTCATAGCAACGGGTATTCCGACATTTGCCTTCACTGAGCGCAGAGTTTCAACGTAAATGTTTTCTATATCCTCAGAGCTTGTATCAAAATCGGTAGCGAGCATATAAACATTCAGCTCAAGCGCATCGGCCCCGGCTTCTTCTATAAGCTTTGCGTATTTCGTCCAGCCGCCATCGGTGCAGCCGTTCAGACTTCCAATAACGGGAATATTAACCTGCTGCTTAATTTTGTGCAGGTGAGCGAGGTACTCATCCGGACCCATGGTATATTGCGAGTGCTCGGGAAAGTATGACTGTGCCTCCGGATGTGTATCGGAATGATATGATGTGTGGTGATACAGCTCCATCATTTCATGTGTTATCTGCTCTTCGAACAATGAGTACATTACTATAGCAGATGCGCCCGCATCTTCCATTCGTTTTACGTTATCAAAGTCTTTGGAAAGCGGAGAAGCCGATGGAACTATCGGGTTCTTTAAAGTCATGCCCAAATAATGGGTTGAAAGATCTATGTTTGACATGATTTGTTTTATTATATTTTTACAAATGCTTTCTGGTAGTCAGCAGAAAGGTCTTCGTACATTTTCCAGCGTTTATTAACATCTTCCTGTGCCTGGCCCATCAGAATCTTTGCTGTTTCAGGATGGCTCTTTGTAAGCATCTTGTAGCGTGTCTCCATATATGCATAATCGGAAAGCTTCATTTTCGGTGGTTTGCTATCCAGGCTGAATGGCGATATACCTTTTTCTATCAGCTCGGGATTGAACCTGAACAGCGGCCAGTAACCTGACTCAACTGCTGCCTTCTGGTTCTGGTTAGCAGTTCGCATATTGATTCCGTGTGCTATACAATGGCTGTATGCAATGATAAGCGAGGGACCGTCATACTTTTCGGCCTCAACAAAGGCTTTCAATGTCTGAGTATCGCTTGCGCCAAGGGCTACTCTTGCAACATAAACATTTCCATAACTTACTGCAAGAAGGCCGAGATCTTTTTTTGCAGTGGTTTTTCCGGCAGCCGAGAACTTTGCAACAGCCGCGCGGGGAGTGGATTTTGATGTCTGACCGCCTGTGTTTGAATATACCTCCGTATCCAGAACCAGCAGGTTAACATTTTTACCCGAAAGCAAAACATGATCAACTCCCCCGAAGCCAATATCGTAGGCCCAGCCATCGCCGCCCATGATCCATACAGATTTCTTCACCAAATAATCGCTCAGCCATAACAGGCTCTTTGCTGAATCAGAAACCGATCCTGCAAGCTTTTTCTTCAGGTCGGCAACCCTGATACGCTGTTCAAGTATGCCAAGTTCATCATCCTGGTTTGCGTGAAGTATCGCGTCAACAAGCTTTTCGCCGATCTCAGGGGCAAGCTTTTTCATAATGAACTCAGCCTGTTCTTTGTGTTTATCTATCGCTAGCCTGTAACCAAGCCCGAACTCTGAATTATCTTCAAAAAGTGAATTGCTCCATGCGGGGCCGCGTCCTTCTTTGTTAACTGTCCACGGTGTAGTGGGCAGGTTGCCGCCATAAATAGATGAACAACCCGTAGCATTTGCAATTACAGCTCTATCGCCAAATAACTGGCTAACAAGCTTAACATACGGTGTTTCACCGCAGCCTAAACATGCTCCTGAAAATTCAAACAGCGGCTGCAGGAACTGTGAATCTTTAACTGCTGATGTGTTAACCTTTGTGCGGTCAACTTCAGGAAGCTCAAGGAAGTAATCAAAGTTTACACTTTCCTTTTCGCGCAACCCTTCAGTATCATGCGGTATCATATTAATAGCCTTGAAACGTGTTTCCTGTTTATTCTTTGCCGGGCATATTTCTACGCAAATGCCGCAGCCTGTACAATCTTCAACTGCTACCTGCAATGAGTATTGAGCAGTATCGCCATACTCTTTGCCGCGGTATTTTGTGTATTTAAAAGTCTCAGGCGCATTTGTTAGTTCTTTCTCATCGTAAACTTTGGGCCTAATGGCAGCATGCGGACAAACTATCGCGCATTTGTTGCACTGGATACATACTGCGGAATCCCATGCAGGGACTTCCAGCGCGATGTTCCTTTTTTCCCACATTGCAGTTCCCGAAGGGTATGTGCCATCAACAGGCAGCATGCTTACAGGGATGAAATCACCCCGGCCTTCGATCATCATCGAAGTTACATTCTTGACAAAATCCGGTGCATTGCCCGATACTGAGGGCATCATCTGTTTCGTGCTTAATGCAGTTTCGGGAATAGTAACATCAAACAGGTTGGCAAGCGTTTGATCAACTGAATCAAAATTCATCTTTACAACCGCTTCACCTTTTTTGCCGTATGTTTTTTCAATAGACTTTTTGATCTTTTCTATTGCTTCTTCTCTGGGCAGAATATTTGAAATTGCAAAAAAGCATGTCTGCATGATAGAATTGATCCTCACACCCATGCCTGTTTCTTTTGCAACGGTATACGCATCTATAATATATAGTTTGATCTTCTTCGAAATGATAGTTGATTGTACTCTTTCGGGCAGTTCATCCCAAATGAGCTCTTTCGGTACCTGTGAGTTCAACAGGAACGTTGCGCCTTCTTCTGCCTGTGCCAGCATATCTATCCTATCCAGGAACGATGGCTGATGGCATGCTATGAAGTTTGCCCTGCTGATGAGGTAAGTGGAGCGTATTGCTTTTGGCCCAAACCGCAAATGTGATGTGGTCATTGAACCGGATTTTTTTGAGTCATAAACAAAGTAACCCTGCGCATAATTATCGGTTTCTTCCCCGATAATTTTGATAGAATTTTTGTTAGCGCCAACCGTGCCGTCCGCGCCAAGTCCGTAGAACATTCCGCGGAATGTTTCGGGTGCTTCAACCGAGAGTGCCGGATCGAACTCAAGGCTAGTGTGTGTTACGTCATCAATAATACCTATGGTGAAATGATTTTTAGGTTTATCCTTTTTCATTTCATCAAACACAGCTTTAACCATTGCGGGAGTGAACTCTTTCGATGAGAGTCCATACCTGCCGCCGGTAATTTTCGGCATACTGCTGATCGTGCCTTCGCTGTATGATTCGTTTAATGCATTAACTATATCAAGGTAAAGCGGCTCGCCGGCAGAACCCGGCTCTTTGGTCCTATCAAGAACCGATATATTCTTCACAGTTGCGGGTAACACATCAGTGAAATGTTTTATAGAAAACGGCCTGAATAACCTTACTATTATTGACCCAACTTTTTCGCCTTTGTTTATGAGCCAATCGGTCATTTCTTTGGCAGCTTCACCGCCGGAGCCCATTACAACTATAACGCGCTCGGCTTCGGGATGGCCGTAATAATCAAACAGCCTGTATTTTCTTCCTGTAAGGCCGCCGAATTTATCAAAATTTTTCTGTACAATATCGGGTGTTACGTTGTAGAAGCTGTTAACGGTTTCCCTTGCCTGGAAATATACATCGGGATTCTGTGCCGTACCGCGGATGAACGGATTATCCGGCGAGAGTGCGCGTTTGCGGTGGTTCAGTATCATATCTTCGCTGATCATGGCTTTAATATCGTCATTGCTCAGTTGTTCAATTTTCATTACTTCGTGTGATGTACGGAATCCGTCAAAGAAGTGGAGGAAGGGGAGCCTGCACTCAAGTGTTGAGGCATGGGAGATCAGCGCCATATCCATAGCTTCCTGAACTGATGCAGAGCATAACATCGCAAAGCCTGTTTGCCTTACAGCCATTACATCACTGTGATCGCCGAATATCGAAAGCGCCTGCGCTGCAATTGAGCGCGCGGTTACGTGGAATACAGTTGAAGTTAGCTCGCCTGCAATTTTATACATGTTCGGTATCATAAGCAGCAAACCCTGCGAGGCCGTAAATGTTGTCGTGAGCGCGCCATTTTGCAATGCGCCGTGAACCGCGCCGGCTGCGCCGCCTTCGGACTGCATTTCCTGCACTGTGGGAATTACTCCCCACAAGTTCGGTTTTTCTTCAGATGCCCATTGGTCGCAAAGCTCGCCCATTGTTGAAGATGGTGTTATAGGGTAAATTGCGCAAACTTCGCTCAGATTGTAAGCCACATAAGCAGCGGCTTCATTTCCGTCAATCGTAACTTTTTTTCGTTCCATTGATTTCTAACGTTTAAATCGATTTTTTACTACTCAAAATTAACACTATTAGTCATTATTAAATATGATTTCAGTCAT
>JACSRQ010000013.1 GCA_014879675.1 Ignavibacteria bacterium | reverse complement strand
TCTCAAGTTCCGGATTTGAAAGATCGAGTACGGAATTTGGGAAAAAATAACGGCCAAAAAGTTGTTTCAGAAGTTACAGTTGAACAGGTTCTCGGCGGTATGAGAGGCATCAAAGCTCTCATCTGCGATACATCGGAAGTTGGTTTGGATTACGGTTTGGTTATCAGGGGTATTCCAATCCTTGAGCTTACTGAAAAACTTCCTGAAGATGTATTATGGCTCATGCTTACTGGCGAATTGCCATCAGAAGAAGAATCAAAGGACCTGCAGAAAGAGATCAATGGCAGGATGGATGTTCCGGATTTCATATGGAATATTCTGGATGCATTCCCGAAAGACGCGCACCCTATGACCATGCTCAGCTCGATCATAACAGCGCTCGGTAACGATTCAAAATTCAAAAGTGAATATGATAAAGGCTTAAAGAAGGATCTTTACTGGGATTACACCCTTGAAGATTCACTCGACCTCATCGCAAAAATGCCGGTAATAGCCTCCGCTATTTACAGAAAAAGATTTGGAAAAGGCGATAGGATAAACCCGAAGAAAGATCTCGACTGGGGCGCAAACTATGCTTACATGCTGGGTATTGAAGGCAACATGGAAGAATGGTATAAGCTGATGAGAATGTATATGGTTGTTCACTGCGATCATGAAAGCGGAAATGTAAGCGCGTTTACAGCACATGTAGTGGGTTCTGCGCTCAGCGATCCTTACTACTCGCTTGCAGCCGGATTGAACGGACTTGCGGGCCCGCTTCACGGACTCGCTAACCAGGAGTGCCTGAAGTTCGTGCTTGAAACCCTCGATAAATTCGGAAAGGTTCCAACCGATGACGAGCTTCGTGCATTTGCGCAGGAAAGGCTTGATAAGGGTCTCGTTATTCCGGGTTACGGCCATGCAGTGCTCAGGGTAACTGATCCCCGCTTTACAGCTTCGGTTGAATGGGGCAAAAAAGTTATTCCAAACGATGACAGGTTTGTAATGGTTGAAAAACTTTTCAAAATAGTGCCTCCGCTGCTTATTGAGCAGGGCAAAGCAAAAGACCCATGGCCCAATGTTGACGCGGCTACAGGCGCTTTGTTATATCATTACGGAATTAAAGAATTTGAATATTACACAGTTATTTTCAGTGTTTCAAGAGCGCTTGGGATATGCTCCCAGCTTGTATTAAGCCGCGCGATGGGTGAGCCCATCACCAGGCCGAAATCAGTTACTCTTGACTGGCTTGAAAAAAATGCAGCGAAATAAATCAGCAATAATTGGAAGACCAAACAGAAAATACATTGCCTGCACCTGAAGCCGAACCCGGCCATGATTCGCCGGGAGAAGAGTTTCATGCAGAGCAGGCAGTAACGGGGGGCGGCGGAGCTTTTTTCCTCCTGCCGCTATTGATCAGTATTTTCCTGTTCGTGGGATTCTCACAGGAACCCTATCAGCACAAGGATAGCAAAAAACGTTTAGTTACGAGTGAAGCACCTGATGAAAACGAAAACCCTGTGAAAATAAACTTCTCCGCGCTGCTTGCGGCTGAAGAATTTTCTAAAAATCTGCGGGATACTGTTTATACCAATGATGATGTCTGGATCGAGTTCAGAATAGACCAGCAGAGAATTTACCTGCACTACAGGGATGGCCGCGTCGTAAACTATCCTGTATCCTCAGGTGTTGCCGGCGCGCACAAAAGCGTGGGTTCGCGTCCGGGATTGTTTGCAATATTTCACATGAACGAAGCCCACAAATCTTCACAGTTCAACTCTCAGCTAAACTACTTCATGGCGTTCAACATGGGTTCAGGCTTTCACGGCTTGCCCGGTACCGGGTATTATGTGCACCTTGGAGTAAGGCCTTCTTCGCATGGATGCGTGAGGATGAGAAATGAAGATGCAAAGGTAGTGTTCAAACAATGCAAGATCGGCACTTTAGTGCTTGCACATAAGGGGCATACCAACAGGGTGGTAGCATTTGCACCCGATGGATTTAAAGATGACGCTGAATATACAAAAGATGATTACATGAGCATGCTTGCTTACAACATGGGTTCAATAATGGAAGGCAAGTATTTTATCAATCCGCCGAAGAGATTTATAATGGATGGAACGGTTATTCCCAAAAGCGGGGTTAATGTTCTTTCAACCGAGGAGGTACCGGTAAAGCAGATCCTTCCTTTTGCGATTGCAAGGTTTTACATGAAGCCCGATTTCCTGAATAACAGGTATGCTTCTGCGGATAATATAGTTGAATCTGTAAATTTAACCGAGAACTTTGGCATACCTCCGGGTGATTCATTAGTTACCGAGAGCAGGCAAATAGCAGTAGCTCCCGAGATGATAAAGAAGCTGTCTCTTATACACATCT
>JACSRQ010000114.1 GCA_014879675.1 Ignavibacteria bacterium | reverse complement strand
ATTCTACACGGACACATTAGCCTAAACAAAGAAATACAAGATGATTTTACAAACATGTTATATACATTCTTAAGATTGTTCACAATGGTAAACAAATTAGTATTAAGATACTTTGGATATTCAGGTTTTATGCTTAACTATGTCAAAATATGGGAGAATCAATTCAAGATACCCATAATTGAAGAATTTTTGATAGAGGTATAACTAAAATATTAAATTGTACTTGAACACAAAAATAGCAAATACAGAAATAGAAGCAATCAAAGGTGATATTACATTGCTTGATGTTGAGGCAATTGTGAATCCCGCAAATACATTTTTGATGCATACAGGCGGACTTGCCGCAGCGATAGTAAAACGCGGCGGGATGATAATCCAGCAGGAATCAAAAAAGATAGGCAATGTGCCGGTTGGCAGCGCAGTAGTAACCAAAGGCGGCAATCTGAAGGCAGAGCATGTTATACATGCCGTGGGTCCGAGATATAAAGACGGTAAATCCGGTGAGCCCGAGAAGTTGGCTTCTGCAGTGAATGCAGCATTGAATGTTGCGGATAAGAAGAAGCTGAAATCGATCGCTATACCCGCAATCAGCTCGGGAATATTCGGTTACCCAATTGCGGATAGCTCAAAGATAATTGTAGATACAACAAAGGAATTTTTTGAAGCAAAAAAGAAAGAGAAACAGGAAACTACTATAGAGAAAGTAGTATTTTGTTTATTGGATGATGAAGCGTTCAGCTTATTTAGCGAACAGCTTGAAGGCACAGCAAAGAAAAAGAAATAACATAAACTATAAATAAATTAAATTTCAAAATGCCTAAAACATTAGAAAAAGATTTAAAGCTTGAAAAATTCAAAGTGAAGGATCTTTCACTTGCTGAATGGGGAAGAAAAGAGATCCGTTTAGCTGAAGCAGAAATGCCCGGACTTATGGCTATCAGGGAAGAATACAAAACTTCCAAACCGCTGAAAGGCGCAAGGATCGCAGGCTGCCTGCATATGACAATTCAGACCGCTGTGCTGATCGAAACACTCATTGAGCTTGGCGCAGAAGTAAAGTGGTCTTCATGCAACATATTCTCAACACAGGATCACGCAGCAGCAGCAATTGCAGCGGCAGGTATCCCGGTTTACGCATGGAAAGGCATGAACGAAGAGGAATTTAACTGGTGTATTGAGCAGACCCTGTTCTTCGGTTCATTCGATAAACCGCTCAATATGATACTTGATGACGGCGGCGACTTGACCAACATGGTGCTTGATGATTACCCCGAGCTTATTGCAGGCATTAAAGGAATTTCAGAAGAAACCACAACCGGTGTTCACAGGCTTTATGAAAGAATGAAGAACGGTACACTTTCACTCCCCTGCATAAATGTAAATGATTCGGTTACAAAATCAAAATTCGATAACAAATACGGCTGCAAAGAGTCACTTGTTGACGCTATCAGGCGCGCTACAGATGTTATGATGGCTGGCAAGCTTGCTGTTGTTGCAGGCTACGGTGATGTGGGCAAAGGCTCAGCACAGTCATTACGCGGCGCAGGCGCAAGAGTTATGGTTACAGAGATCGACCCTATCTGCGCATTACAGGCAGCAATGGATGGATACCAGGTTGTTACAATGGATGAGGCAGCAAAAGTTGCGGATATACTTGTAACAGCAACCGGTAACCTGAATATCATCACAGATAGGCATTTCAAATCAATGAAAGATAAAGCTATTGTTTGCAACATCGGTCATTTTGATAACGAGATCGATATGGCATGGCTTAACAAGAACTACGGCAAAACCAAGGAAACTATAAAACCGCAGGTTGATATATACAATGTTGATGGCAACGAGATCATTATTCTTGCCGAAGGCAGACTTGTGAATCTTGGCTGCGCAATGGGCCATCCTTCATTCGTAATGTCAAATTCATTTTCAAACCAGGTTCTTGCACAGATCGAGCTTTGGAACAACCATACAAACTACAAAAATGAAGTGTATGTTCTTCCGAAACACCTTGATGAAAAGGTAGCAAGGCTTCACCTTGCAAAGGTTGGCGCAACACTTGAAACACTTTCACCTGAGCAGGCTAAGTATATCGGCGTCGAAGTTGACGGACCATACAAAGCTGAGTGGTACAGGTATTAATTCAGTTTACATGATTTACAAAGGCGGCTATTATGCCGCCTTTTTTATTGCCCTGTTTGTATCATTTGCAGGAAAGAAAGAAGCCCCGGTCTAACTGACCCGGAGCTCTATTGGGGGTTGTATTATGAAGCAGAAATTCGGAGGTAAAATCTTGTGGTAAAATCTTGCGGTAAAATCCTGATTCTGAAACTCTTACTAACTCTATAACTCTTAGCTTATGAAACAAATATGCTGATAATGTGGCTGGTTT
>JACSRQ010000189.1 GCA_014879675.1 Ignavibacteria bacterium | reverse complement strand
ATTAAAAAAGAATAAAAAAAAGGGGCGGAAAACCGCCCCTTTAAAAATATGAAAATTTAAAGTCTTCTTTCAGAAGTAACTTCGTTATTTTATCAACATCAGCTTCTTAGTATCTGTAAATTCACCTGTAGTGAGGCGGTAGAAGTACACACCGCTTGAGAGCCTGGATGCGTCAAAGTTCACTTTGTATGAACCTGCTGTTAGTTGTTTATCTACCAGGTCGGCAACTTCACGTCCCATTACATCAAAAACCTTCAAGGAAACCTGTCCGTTTACCGGAAGCGCAAAAGTGATGTTGGTTACCGGGTTGAACGGGTTTGGATAGTTTTGGCTAAGTGAATATTTCGCAGGTATCTCATTTCCGTTTTGAGAAACCCCCACAACCGCTTGAAGTCTATCCATGTACAGCCTTTTGTTAGCGCCATCCTGGCCTATCCATACAGCCGCTGCGTCACCGCCGGCATCATAATACTCAACTATGAACGGAATATAGCCGTTTGCAGACCATCCCGGGGCATGTTCGCTAAACTGAACCGAAGCAGAGAAAGTACCTGGTGCGCCCGTTGTTGCGCCTGTAAAATACATTCTATCGGTTGCATTTGTTGGAGCGCCGGGCTGTAAAGTATCTGAATAATAGATCAGGTCAACACCTCCGGAACCAAATGTATAGTGGCGGGCATCAAACCAATATTCATCCCTTGAGGGAAGTGAGCCTATAACAACCTGAGAACCCCATGTTGTTCCTCCATCGATACTTGTTATGCAATTCATATCAATATTTCCTGTAGTTCCTGTAGTGTAAAATATCCACGCATTGTTCCGGTATTTAACGGGAGCAAACTGATCTCTTGTAGTGCCTGCAGGGATCACTACTGTAAATGATCCTACAGCCGCCGCTGTTCCCGGCGCAGATTCCCTGTATCTTACACTGAGGATACCGAGCTGCAGAGTATCTGTTATTGGCGCAATTGCCTGGTAATAAGTTACGATCGCAGTATCGCTTCCCGGGGCACAGTAAACCCTGGGAAAAGCACAAGAGCCTGTAACGTTACCCCTGGTTACATAACTTATGCCGCCATTTGTAGTGCCATACCTGAAAAGACTGTTTGAGCCAAGTGTGTCGACCCAAAGATACATACTGCTTGAAGGTGTTGTATGAACATCAAAATCCCTGTAACCGCTGTTAAATGGCCTCAATTGACCGTTCAATACGCTAACTGTAAAGATAAATGATTGATCAGTTAACAGGTAACAATAGATTGAGTCATTCGCGGTTGCGATCATCCTGGTTTTTACAACTTTAATGCTTGTCGGACCAACCGAATATACTATTGACCATGTGGCTCCGTTGTTTGATGATCTTAAAATATTCAATGTATTTGCGGCAAGAACATTTGTATCACTTACGGCAATGTAAATACTTGAATTGGAGCTTCGGTAAACTCCCGAATTTCTTCCGCGGGATTCGGTATTTGCAACAACAAGATCATTGCCCCAATCCCCAATATTGCCAACATACGGAATTTCCGGGTTATGAAGAACGCCCGTTAAATTTTCCTGAGAATAGAGCATATTAATAACAGGCAATACGACAAGAAGCAAAAGCAGTACTATAGTTTTCATTAAACCCTCCTAAAATATGTTAATTGATTTTGTAAGATAGAGCTTTTTAGGATTATTCAAGTGTAATTGTTACATAGTCAGTAATATGTGCGGGATTCATGAGTTTATTGATGTTTTTTTCCTGAACTTTTGCCACACTATCTCTGCTGCAAATGAGCCAATTAGCAGCGCGATCATTGTATATACCGCTTCAGGTGCGTTACGGTAGGTGTAAACTTCAAGGATAGCGAACATTACCAGGCAAAGTATAAGTGATATCGCAACCAGCCATCCCTTCGCGCCGGTTTGTTTAAGGATCCGCAAATGGCCCGCATTCACTGCCGCATAGACAAGCAGAAATGCTCCGGAGCCCATCATGGCAATGCCTGCAAGATCAAAAAACAAAATGAAACAGATCACCATTAATGAAGTGATCAGCAATCCGCCGGTTGCGCCCTTAATCCCATCTCTAGCGAATACCGCCGGAAGCTGCCCTTCCTTTGCGACCATGTAACTTACATTTGAGCCGCCGAAAAGAGTTGCGTTAATAGCTGATGCGGTTGAAAAGAGCGCGGCAACAGCAATAAGCTTGAAGCCAAACATCCCGAGGAATGGCTTTGCCGCTTCGGCAAGCGCAAAATCACGCGCGGCAGATATCTGCCCGGTGGTAAGATTCCCCGAAACTGTGATCGAAACTGCGAGGTAGATAATTATTACAATAAATACTGCCAGGTATAACGCTTTTGGCAGCGACTTAGACGGGTTATCCATATTACCCGCAGCATTTGTTATAAGCCCGAAACCCTCATAGCCAATAAACAAAACGCCTGCGCCAAAGAAAATATACTCGGTTGAATTCCAGTGCACGGGTGCCAGATTAGATGGCTCAATAAAAAAGAGTCCGGTCCCGGCAAACAGAACCAGTATGCTGACTTTAACCGCAACGATGAAAGTTTCGGCTTTGCCAACATCTCCCGCTCCAAGCATGTTAATAATAGTAAACAAGATCACTGCACCTGCGGCAACAGCTTTGGTCATAATTGGAGAAGGCACTGCGGAAAAAAAAGTGAGTGCGTAGGAAGAGAATCCCTGCGCATAAAGAGCAATTGCAATTACATAGCCTATCCACATGAACAGGTTCAATCCGCCGGATATAGTGCCCGTGCCCCAGCCCTTTGCCAGAAATTCAACCGCGCCGCCAGCCGAAGGAAACTTCGCGCCCAACTTAGCGTATGAGTATGTAGAAAACAGCGCAACCACTCCGCCTATCAGAAACGAAAGCCACATCGCGGCTCCGGATGCCTGGGCTACTACTCCAAGAATAGAGAATATTCCGGCGCCTATCATACCGCCTATACCGATCGAAATTGCCGCTACAAGTGAGATCCTATCTTTCATTCCGGCAATTTAATGTAATATTTACAATAATTTGATATTGAAATGCGGTGGGAGAAATCAAACACTCTACCAAATAAATTCATGTTCTTTGTACATAAAATTCTCTAATTTTTCATGTAAAACTTCTAAAATTTAAAAAATAGGATTAACCTTATCATGAAAAGAACAATTATCTTCTTACTGGCTTTGTTTATCCAGAGTTCAGTTTTATTCAGTTCTCCAAGGATCGGCTTCAAAGATCTGCTTGAAAAAGCCGAGCGCGATGTACAGGTTTACAGGGATACAAGAAATACAGCAACCCGGCAGGGACTGCCTGTAAACATACTGACCGCTAACCGCGTTATGATAGACGCCAAAGGAGTTGAAAACGGAAAAGTTGTGTACGCAGTTATAACCGATTTTGCCGATGTTTACAATGGCGCATATACAGCTTTTTATGAAGAGATCACTTCACAGTTTGATCTTGGAAGCTCAAAAATCACTTACGGCAATGGTACTGTTGTTGATAATACGGGCGGAATGTATGACCCCGTTTTCAGCAGGAGCACAACCGACAGGTTTGTTATGATTCCGGAATGGACAGCGGACAAAGTATATTTGTTCGATGCACAAACAGGAGATCTTATTGATGCTGATTTTATTCCAACTACAAACCCGCAGCTTCAGAGTCCGAAGGTTGCGCTGCTGCATTTTTCGGGCAGGTTCATACTTGTTGCTGACCAGTTAAGCGATGTTGTGCAGAAATTCGATACCAACGGCACGTACATCGGATTCTACGCTCCATCAACAGGAGTTAACAATGCGATACTTGATAATATCAGGGGAGCGGCTTATAGGCTGAACAAAAACATGCTAGTAACTGTAGGTTCAGGCTCAAGCTCAAACACCATCCAGCAGTTTGATTCAGGCGGAGTAAGCATTGGTTCATTTATAACAAGCGGACTCAATTCGCCGTTCGATATTCTTCTGCGTTCGGGAGATGTGCTGGTAACAAATTCATCGGGTACAAACAAGATCACAAAATACGATCCATCGGGTGTATTCATTTCGAATTTTTATACCGGCCCTGATGGCAACTTTCCGCAGCAGATTATCCAGCTTCCAGCCGGCAGAATCATGTATGCTGCATTCAGCGGAACCGGCTCGGGGCTTATTATACTTGATTCGACCGGCGGTTACGTCAGGTCATTAACCTCTGTATCAGGAACACGCGGCGCATATCTTCTTGGCAACGGCCACTATCTAACTACAAATGCCGCAGGCGTGCATGAAGTTGATTCCGCCACAGGCTCACTTATCCGCACTATCTCCTCGGCAGCCAACTTCCAGTATATTACACCGTACAATCCTGGAGCGCTGCTTGGAAACGGAAATACAGGATTAAACACACCGGAAAGATTCAGCCTCGAGCAGAACTACCCAAATCCGTTTAACCCGGAAACAAGCATCCGATTCACGCTGCCGGAAAACAGCTTTGTATCTTTGAAGGTGTATGATGTAAACGGCAAGTTTGTTAAAACCCTGCTCAGCGGTTCAAAACCCGCAGGTTCGCATGAAATTAGCTTCAACGCTTCGGAGCTATCAAGCGGTGTGTATTTTTATACGCTTAAAGCAGGCGGATTCACCGAATCAAAGAAGATGTTGTTAACAAAATAGCGTTAGCTATTTGGTTAATAATCCCGCTTGCGGGATAGAGGCTAAAAAATAGTGGATAGAGGTTATTGGAATAATTCAAAAGGCAGGTGGAAACCTGCCTTTTATTTTTGTTTCCCGTACTTTCCAGAGCCTCAGCGTTAGCAGGACTCCGGAAAAAAGATTAGCCTATAAGCAAAGCCCTCTGCTAATACGAAAATGTCAAAGCCCCAAGGGGGCGTAATATATCAGCGATGGGCGAAGCGGAGAGTAAAATGTCAAATGCCAAAGCTCAAATGTCAAAACTTTTTTAAAGCAAAACTTTTAAGAGCCCCGAAGGGGCGAGATATGTTAGCGATGGGTGCAGCCCATCGGCAGAAGATGCGACAAATGATAAGCCCTGAAAGGGGCGTAATATATTTTATGAAAAGTCAAAGGCATGAGTTTTACCTCCCGGTAATATTATTGCATTCCCAAACTGGAGTTTGGGAACGAGGAGGGAGGAACGCAGAGTCCTCCTGCGGAGAGACACTACTAATACGATTAGTAGGAGAGAACCTTCCTTTTTATTTTTGTTTCGCGACCAGCTCAGCGGCAAGCTTACCCGAAAGTATCACCAGCGGTATGCCGCCGCCGGGGTGTGCCGAACCGCCCGCGAAATACAGTCCGCGGTAATGGCGTGATTTGTTTGCCTGCCTTAAAAATGCGGCCTTGCAGTTATTTGATGAAATGCCGTATATGCTTCCCTTCCAGCTTCCTGTTTGCTCCTCAATATCTGCCGGTGTCATAACAGATTCATACCTGATCTTACCGGCAATATCATACCCGGTTACTGCTTTTATTTTTTCGAAAATGACATTTCTTGTTGAGTCAATCGATAAGTGTTCTTTTCCGGTTGTGCCTGAGCTGTTCGGCGCGTTTATCATAACGAACCAGTTTTCCATTCCCTTTGGCGCATCACCAGGCGAGAATTTCGATGAAATGTATATGTAGATTGTCGGATCAGAAGGAAGGATCTTTTTGGTGAACAGTTCATCAAACTCTTTCTTGTAATCTGCGGAAAATAAAATACTATGTGCTTCAAGGTTTTTGGAATCTATCTCAACTCCCATATAAAATACCAGCGCCGAAGATGACGGCTCAAGCCTGCTGTATTTCTTTGCCGCGCGGGTTTTGTTATCACCAAGCAATTTGCCGTAGGTTGAGTAAACATCCGCATTAGAAATAACAATATCGCTCTTAATAAAACCATCCGCAGTTTGGATGCCAGTAACTTCTGTCCCTTCAGTAACAATTGAAGTAACCGGTGTATTAAACCTGAACTTAACTCCCTTTTTTTCGGCAAGCGCAAACAGAGCTTTTGTAAGACTGAACATTCCGCCTTCGAGATAGTAGCCGCCGATGCTGTATTCCACATGTGAAATTATATTAAGCGTTGCGGGGCATTGGTACGGATCGCTGCCATTATATGTTGCGTACCTGTTAAAAAGCTGAATTATCCGCTCATCTTTAAAGAACGAACGGTTGGCTTCGTTCATAGTGCGCATGGAATCAATTTTAGGCAGCTTGAACAGGGTCTTGAGAGCTTTGGTGTTTGTATATGTTGAGGCTGAGTACAGGTCGCTGAAGAGGAAAATATCGGCAGTAAGGTCATAAATAGTCTTGCAGTAATCCAGATACTTTTGAAGGCTCTCTTTTGAGTCTGTGGTTTTGGATTCGATCTCTGCGGCGAACCTGTTTAAATCAGGCCATGCGTTTAGTATTGTTCCATCGGGATAAAAATACCTGCAAAGATTTTCCAGCTTCCTGATCGTAAGGTATTCGGGCGGATCCTCTCCTGCAAAGCGAAACAGCTCTTCAATTACAAAGGGCATAGTTAGAAGTGAGGGACCTGTATCGAAACGGAATCCGCTTTGAGAAATTGAACGCGCTTTGCCGCCTGCTGCAGAATTTTTTTCGTAGACAGTTACATCATGTTCGGAAACGGCAAGCCGTATAGCGGCAGAGAGTCCGCCTAAACCTGAACCGATAACTGAAATTTTTTTGGACATTAAAAAGGAAATGGAAATTTTGCCGGTGCTGCTTTAGAAAATTATGATGCAGCAATTAAACGGGATATTGTCTGCCGGGTTACATATCAAAATTCATATTTGGATAAAGTGAACGCAGCCGTTCATGGTGTTTGGAATCAGGCAGCCGCGAGAAGCGTTTGCGTTCGCTGCGGTTCAGCAGGTAAGAGGCAGTCAGCTTCAGCTTTTCGGCAGTGCTTACAAACCTGCGGCCGGAATAAACATCATACCCGTATGCTTCTATTTCGGTGAGAATGCTCGAATATATCTTATACATTAGTACAACAGTTGTGCGTGATCCGTCATTGGTGAGGTAGGGGAATCCATGCGTGGAAAGCTCGTAATATGCTCTTGCCCTATCGATATTAAAGCGCATCATCATGGCAAAGCTCTCATTCATTCTTTCACTTCTGATATCATCCTCGGTATATTCAAAACATTTAAGCTCATCGTTTGGAAGGTAGATCCTTCCCATGCGGTAATCTTCTTTTATATCCCTGAGTATATTAGTAAGCTGCATAGCCTTGCCAAGGTAAACTGCGTATGGCAGGGCGGCTTTATGCGAATAGCCAAATATTTCGGTCATTATGAGTCCGACCACCGAAGCGACTTTATAGCAATAGTTTTCAAGCTCTGCAAAGGTATTGTATCTTTTCAGCTCTGTATCCATACAAACGCCTTCAATAAGATCGCTGAAATACTTGCGCGGAATGCTGTATGTATTTACTGTTTGCGCGAATGCAGAATTGTTCAAAAGCTGTAAGGATGGTGAATCATATACTTCATCGAGGAATAGATTCAGCTCTGTGAAACGCGAGCGGATATCTTCTGCGGCAGTTGTTCCGCTATCTACAATATTATCCGCATAACGGCAAAAAGTATATACCGCGTAAGCAGCAGCGCGTTTTTCCTTCGGAAGAAGGAATGACGAGAAGTAGAAGCTCTTCGCAAATGTGCGGGTATAATCTCTGCACTCTTCAAACGTGCAGTGCATCGGTGTTACGGAATCAACAGTTTGCAGTATTTCCTTCATTTGTGATATAAATTTCTCTTGTAAATGCAGCCTGCGGCTGCCCGTTGCCGGCTGTTTTTTTATGCCCGGGCTATCATGTTATCAACTATTTTTGCCGATGAAAGCACACCGGGCAATCCTGCTCCCGGGTGCGTGCCTGCACCTACGAAGTACAGGTTCTCAAAATCTTCCGAAAGGTTGTGAGGCCTGAACCATGCAGACTGCGTGAAGATCGGTTCAACCGAAAACGCAGAGCCGAGGTAGCTGTTCAGCGTTCCCTGGAAATGCAGCGGATCGATGTAGTGCTCTGCAATGATATTTTCTTCAAGATCCGGCAGGTAAGTTTCCTGCAGGAAGCGCATAATTTTATCCCTGTACGGCTTAGCTTCGGTTTTCCAGTCAGTTCCGGAAGCGAGGTGCGGAACAGGGGAAAGAACGTAAAATCCTTCACAGCCATCCGGAGCTATAGAGCTATCGGTCAGGGTGGGCATGTGCAAATATAACGAAAAATCTTCAGCTAAAATCTTACGTTTAAATATATCGTTTAGCAACTCTTTATACCTGCTGCCGAGTATTATGTTATGATGCGCAATATTACCCGAATTATAGCGTTTTTTGGTTCCAAAATAGATTACAAACAACGACATGCTGTAACGCATACCTTCGATCTTTTTATTGGAATATTTGCTGCGGTACTTTTCATCAATCATGTTGCGGTACGTGAAAGCAACATCTGCGTTCGATACAACCGCATCGGCCGCTATAATTGTATCATCCATCAGCCGGATGCCATTCACCTTTTTATCTTTAACGGTAATCTCTTTTATCTCAGCGTTGTAGTGGATCTTTCCCCCAAGCTCTTCGAAAAGGCGGACAAGTCCGCTTACAATTGTGCCGGTTCCGCCCATCGCATAGTGAATACCCCATTCGCGCTCAAGATAATGGATCAGTGCGTAAATTGAAGTGGTATCAAACGGATTGCCGCCAACAAGCAGCGGGTGGAACGAAAAGCACTCACGCAGGAATTCATTTTTTATGAAGCCTGATACATAGCTATAAACCGTTTTATGTGATTTCAGCTTGATCATATCGGGCACAATTTTCATCATGTCGCCGAAATTTGTGAACGGCTTATCGGCAAGCTCAACAAACCCCTTTTGGAATATTGCCTTCGTTGTTTTGATGAAGTCAAGGTATCCCTGTTTATCTTCGGGACTGAAACGTTCTATCTGGCTTAAAGTAAAATTTGTATCAGCGTTATAATCGAAGTACTCCTTCTTGTGGTTGAATATCCGATAGAACGGATCAAGCGCTTTAAGCGTAAAATAGTCTTCCTTCTTTTTGCCTGCCAGCGCGAAAAGCTCGTCAAAAAGGAACGGTGCGGTTACAACTGTAGGTCCGCCATCAAACTTAAAGCCGTTCACTTCGTAAACATAGGCACGGCCGCCGGGTTTATCGCGTTTCTCATAGATCTCTACGTCATGTCCCTTGGCAGCAAGCCTGATAGCCGCGCCAAGTCCGCCGAATCCGCTGCCTATTACTATTATCTTTTTCTTCAATTCTTATTTTCCTTATCCTTCCCGTTTTTGGGAAGCAGCAGGAGAGTTCTGTTGTTTAATTTTTCGTGTAAAATACTCCCAGAGTGATATGTTCATTGTTAATAACGCAAAACCGTATATAAAATCTTCAACGGGAATAGTAAAAAGCCGAATTCCCAGGTAGAAATTATCATTGTAAAGAACTATCGGGCGCCATGTGAGGTATCCGTTCACTATAAATATAAGTGCAAACATCACAGCCCAGAAAACCCAGAACTTTTTGTTCTTCATCAGCCGTGTTTTCAGGATGATATCCAGCAGTATCGCACCCGCTGCTGCAATGAAGGCAAGTATGGTATATTCCTTCATTTCTTATTCCTCATGAAGTACTTCACGCTTTCCCATGTGAAGAGTCCGCAGAATGGTATTACAATAAAGAACAGCACTTCTTCGATAGGCAGGTTGAATATCTTAAACCCGGTTGTGTAAAGCGGACTAAAGCTCCAGTGGCCGCGGGCAGTTACAACAAGATCCCAAATAAAAAAGATCAAAAACGGCAGAAGCAAAGCGGTAATTAATCTTACCGGATATTTATAAAAATCCAGTTTTTTACTGAAGCTGAGCACCAGCGGTGCAGCTATTGATACAGCAAGTACTATGAAGTATTCTGATTGCATATTTTAAATCACCCTAACCCTTCGCTTATGGAACCGGGTGTAGGTTTGTTGAAGATCAATATCGATGCTGTGATGACCAGGAATATTACGATCCCGGTAATTGTGAGAACGTAATACCCATGGGCTAAATTCAAAACTGAAAAGTTAACTATGTTTATCGCGGTGATCAACAGCGGTATCCTGTTTATTTTGGCACGCGCGCCTGTATTATCGTTCCATTTGATGAGCTGCGAGAAAGTAAAAAGGAAAATTATTCCCACCACAAACCAGCTTACAAAATTCTGTATTGGAATAACGCCATCATCCCAGAGCCAAAATCCGTTTATAAAAGAAGCGAACGGCTCGAGCAGTATATCGGTTGCAAGTATGAATGCAGCGCCTGCCGCAATAGCTGCTGTTTCAGAGCTTCCGTTCAGAAGGTAACGCGCAGTTAGCAGCGCACTTGCTGATACGGTGAACCATGCAAACATAATCGCAAGCGGCACACCGCCAATAAGCGGAAGCAGTGTAGCTGTATAACTATAGCCGCCAAAAGGGAAGCCCGTAGTTACGCCCCAATATTCAATGAACCATGATGCGATAGATATTACCGCTGTAGTTATGACAACGGAAAGAAGGTCTGCTGTTTTGACGAGGATGATGAAGGTGATGAGTGCTTCCAGCCCGAGAAATATTGTGGTTGTCCACAGGTATTCTTTGCCGGTATCGGTGAACATGATAAAAAATCCGACAGGGAACATTACAACTAATATCCCCGTAAGTATATTCAGTAACTTATCCTGTATAAAATTATTTCCCTGATGTTCTGTTTGCAACATACATATCTTTTGTTGCTTTAGATATAAAGGTTTCCAGGTCGCCTTCCAGCTTGCTTTTCATCTGCTCGCTGAGGAATTTTTCGCCGAGAATTCCTGCAAGGAAATGAATATCGCTTGCTTTTTCACGGGTCATGCTTATTTTAAATACAAAAGCTATCTTGGTTTTGTTTTCGGCGTTCTGCTGAAGTATGCCGCTGCAGTAAAGGTAATCTTTAACTTTATCCTTGCTTTCAAACAACAGTGTATCGCCTGAGCTTTTATCTTCAAGCAAAAATGTGAGGTTGTAGGGAGTTGCCAGCGGCGCCTCAACGTTATACAGCCATTCGCTTTCTGTTTCATTAAGCTTTGTAACGCTTACGATGTTCGGAAAGAACTTGGGGTATATCTGGAGATCTTTGATATACTGCGCAATGAAATCTTTATCCAGATTGATCGTTGCAGTGCGCTCAACTTCGGCGGACATAGTGAATGAAACTGTTTCCGCTTTTGCTGTACAGATATTTAGCACAAAAATTAACGCTGCAATTTGAAGTAATATTTTCATATATAGATTGAGATGAAGCTGATATTTTTTTATTTTTCTTCCCCGGCAGGCGAGTAGGTTCTGCCTTTCCAGCGGGCGCCATGGCCTCCCGCTATCCACCGCCAGGAATTAACCGCAATTACAGGTACCGATAGCGCCCCCAGCGGATGAAGAATTGTGGATATGAATCCAAGCCTGAATCTTGCCGAAATTGCTGCCCTGCATATATAGAGAATTGAAACCTGTGCGAGGAGCAATAACAGCAGAAAATTAAAGCTAAGCCCGCAAGATAGCTGAATTAAAAATAACAAAAAAGGAAGAAAAAACAGCAAAAAGTACATGATATTTACAGAAAACAGGGCAAAAGCTGAAAATTCAAATCCCGCAAAGATGTTCTTCGAAAAGCCGTTCCATATCTCTTTCAGGCTGCGGTACATCCGAACACTCAGCATTTCACGCCCATCAGCAACTACTAGCTTGAGGCCATGCTCTTTGATCTTCCGCGCAAGCCAAACATCCTCAACGATAGCGCTTTTGACCGCAGAGTGGCCGCCAATTGCTTCGTAAGCCGATCTGCGGAAAAGCATAAACGGACCGATGCCGATCGAAAATTTCACAAAACCTATTTTATCTACAAAGTAAAACGGCAAAAGCAGCATTACAGTAAACCAAAGCAGCGGCATTATCAGCTTTTCTGCGAAGCTCTTCATTGTCATTGCCGGGAATAATGTAACCATATCAGCCTTCCTGTTCATAGCAATGGCAATAGAATCACGCAGCGAGTTTGAGCGGTGAGTAGTATCGGCATCAGTGAATAAAATAAATTCACCCCTTGAAGCGCGGTATAACTGACTGCATGCAAAACATTTTCCCGTCCACCCCTTTTCAAGCGGCATACCCTGCAATACAACAAGCTCGGGATGGCGCTGCTTAAGCTTTGAAATTATTGTTCCGGTTGAGTCTTCGCTGCTATCGTTCAGTACAATTACTTCGTAGTGGGGGTAGTCCTGGTTTAACAGTGATGCGAGAATATTTTCTATGTTATGCTCTTCATTCCTCGCAGGTACAAGTACGGAAACAAACGGCAGATCGTTGTTGGCGGCACGCGGGTATTTGCGCGGGCGCAGTATCCATAGATTCCAGAAGCAGATCAGCATCAGGACAAAAAGTATCGCCGTTACAAGAATGTTATAGTATAACAAATAGTCCCTGTTTTAACCCTTCCGGTAAAGAAGGGAACAAAAGTTTAATCAAATGATTTATTGCGGGAGCTTTTCCCTGTGAATATAATTTCGAAATTCCCTGTACCGTTGGTTACATCATTTTTCAGGTCATCAAGCTGTTTGGTCATGATCTGTTCAAGCTCTGTTGTGAAGTTCTTGTTGCCGTCAGTGGATTCAACAGGTTTGCCGATGGATATAAATACTTCAGGCCGCTGTTCCATTAAAAATTCATACCTGATGGCAACCGGTATAGTTTTTACTTTGCCGGCACGCTCCGCGATCTTAGAAATGCCGGAATAAAATACCAGCGGCCGTTTATCCTGCGGCGTCATTTCGCCCTGTGGGAATATCCATAAACAGCGGTTTGAGTCCTTTATAATATCAGCCGCATAGTTAATAGACCTCATTGCCTCGGCGGGATTTTTCCTGTCAACAGAGAACACTCCAATATATCTGAAAAATGAATATCTCTTCAACTGTTCGATATCCATCATGAGGTAATCATCGCATTTCATCAGCCTGTTAGTAAGGAAGTATGCTAAAAATCCATCCCACCAGTTCGAGTGGTTAGCTGCCAGAATTGCTGGCGTTCTGCCTGTATTTGCCAGATTTTCTCTGCCGTTTAAATGAATACGGAAGAAGTGCTTTTTGAGCAGTCTTTTATGGTAGAATGCGAAAAGGCTACCGATAACGCTATTTTTTTTGGCGGCAATCATTTAAGAAACAAAAATAGCTATCATAATTGTAATAATTTATTCAATTAATAGTGCTTGGGGTTATGATGTATGGATTGAAAAACAGAAGCAAAAATCAAAAGCTTGGACACGAATTTCACTAATTGCACGAAGTTATGAATGTAAACATTATGGGCGGCTTGATCATTTAGTTACATGTTTGCAATTCAGGTGTCGGGTTATTGAAACAGCTCCCCTCCTTGGCAGGCTGCGCAAGCAGACTGAAGACCTTATGTTTAAATAGAAAGCCTCCTGAGAGTTTGTTATTTTTGTATAGCGAACACAAAAAAAT
>JACSRQ010000037.1 GCA_014879675.1 Ignavibacteria bacterium | reverse complement strand
GCTCAACATGCCGTCAACGTTTTCATAACGCGGCACATACCATTTTTCATACATGAAATAATTGCGCATTTCTTCTGTCTTGAATATATAGCCGTGACGCGCGAAGATCTCGTTACGCATAATTTTCAGTTCCCAGCCGGTCAGATTGTTCACATCATCACTATTCAGGTACCTCTCAGAGGCTACAGGATATATGCTGGAATTGCCGGCAGACGAGTTACCTTCATTATTTACCGAGCCCTGTGAGTTTTTCTGCATATCAAGCTCTTTTTCTTTTAGCTGCAGCTCTTTTTCCTTCAGGTCAAGCTCTTTTTTCTTAAGCTCATCGCTTGATGAGTTATCGGTACCTTTGGTGCAGATCGCCGCCGTAAATGCCAGCGCAAGAAACGGAATGAGTAGTAATTTTTTCATATTTTTTATATTGTTTTGCGGGATTCATCCCCCTATGGTTTTATGTATTGTTACATGGGCTTTAGTCCATGCCATTCTTCGCTCTAATCATTTAACATTTGGCTGCCTGACTATTGCTTCATTAAAGTTTGAAATTTGACATTTGGAATTTGACATTTAGCTTTTACCTTCCGTATTCATCGTAGTACTTTTCGGCATGTTCTTCGTAGCGTTTTATCAGATCGATATTCTTTTTTTCAAGCTCTGTAAGTTCATTTCTCACATCTGTAGAAATTGGCATATACCATGGCACGAACTGATCGAAGATGAACCTGACTCTTCGGGTTTTGAATGAATAGCCGTGGCGCGCGTAGATAGCATTCCTGATCATTTCAAGATCGCCCTTGTAGAGATTCTGCAAATCCTCTTTCTTAAGCTCTGTTGTTGAACCGTTGTACTTTGTAACTTCGGAAGTAAGTGATTCAATCCTGTCAGGGAATTTTGGATTTGAACCATAAAGCTCTGCCCATTGAACATTTTCCGGAAGCTGGTGCTGAGGATCATATGCGAAATCTTTTTTGTACAGGTTATACTTCCTTTCAGTAACATCCAGTTTCTTATCATTTGAAACCCAGGTTCCTTCCATGTAAATCTCGTTGGTTTGAGCCGGATCTATCTTTACGGTAAAACTGAATTTCCCGTCATACTTATCATCACCGGGCTCGCTTACTTCGGCTTTATAACTATCGCCTACTTTGGTGAATTTACCTTTGAACGGGCGGTTATTCCCTGCTACCACGCTTCTGCCGTACATCATGTCACCGGCAAGAGAATCTATAAATACAGTAATACGGTTTTCATACACATAGTCTTTGGTTTTATCAAAAACAGAAGCTGTAAATCCGCCCGTATAGGATCCAACAACTGGCAGCTTGGTTTTTGTATCCTGTTTGATTTCACCGGTAGTGTTTTTTTGCTGTTCAGTTGTATTGCCTGAGTTAGTACTTCCGGTCTGATTGTTTGTTTGCTCAGGTTTTTTGCCGCAGCCAAAGAGAATGAATACCAGGATTAGGAACAGAACTGCATTAATATTTTTCAGCATCGTTTATTTTTTTAGTTTAATAATTTTTCTGATCATCAACTCGGCAATTATAAGGTTTGGTATCCACCCAAGCCAGGCTACCAACTGGTAAACATCCATGGGGCGCGGTTCAAAAAAAAGTACAATAACATATTTCCATGCTCTAAGCGTAATTGCAGATAGAGTTAAAGCAAATGAGCGGATAAGAAATGCCCTGTGCGCTTTGATATCATTCTGCCCTGCTTTGATTATTGCAGCAGCGGTAAATCCAATCCACAAAACAGCCAGCAGGCAGAATGAAACCTTCGATATCCATCCGCCGTTAGCGTAAAGCCCCATGTAGAATCCGCCCGGGCCCGCAAGAAAAATTACCGTAACCGCATAAACCCAACCGGTATATTTATGCACCAACGGAAAGTGTTTTCTGATAAATGTACTGAACTGTGTAACTCCTGCCGGCAAAACAAGCATTGCGGTATATACATGCGTAAAGAATGCGATCTTGTAAAAAGGAACATCTATCACATCCTGCTTTATCCTGAGGAATGCTACATCGGTATTGTATGGGATATACTGCAAAGTGATCTTAGCCAGTAAATACGAAAAAAAGAGGTATATGAGGATGAGTGATATATTTACCACTCCCCTGCCTCCTTTAAGGAAATCAAGATTGTACCCCGGGATCCGCTTTTCCTGCACGGAATGAACTATGCTATCCAATGTAGAATATTGTGTGTTTGAGTACACTAATATAATACAATTTATATTTCAACTCAAAATGTCAAAAATACAACTATGATGAAAGGTGCTACATTAGTCAAAAAATGCATATTTTACGATAAAAATCATATTCCGTTTTGACCTTAATCATATTAAGAGAATACCCTGAATGCTATCTTTGTAACGGTACTTATTGAGGGCTGCTCCTCGGTAAGGATGGATGAAGGTGGCATTGAGCCATT
>JACSRQ010000188.1 GCA_014879675.1 Ignavibacteria bacterium | reverse complement strand
TGGAACAGCAGGCGCACGAAAAATGGCCCGTTCCCAAATGGACAAAGTACATCTCAATTGCCTACTTTACCGAAGCAGTGATCCTTTTTCTCGTATCGTTTTTGCTTTTCTTCATCAAACGCACTACGGGTACTGATCCGCACATGGTCTCCGGTGCGTTTGACGGTACTACGCAGCTCACATTTTTTATAGCGGTTAACCTGCTTGCAATGGTCATGGCAGTTTCAGGCTACTACCTGTATAGGTTCACCGGCGCGCAGTCACACCACCAGTCATCGGGTGAGTTCCTCAGGCTTTATTTCAAGATCATGGGAATAAGTAACGTTCCCGTATTCTGCGCTGCTATTGCAGTCATATTATATTTGATATCGTTGTAAGGTAGCTTGATCTTGCTGCTTAACAAATCCTCGGCAATTGTTCACCGCTGAGCATATCTAGAATTCGCATTGTCCCGATGCGGCTTTTCAGCTTTACGATTGCTTCACCGTCTGAAACACTTCCTATTATAGCAGATTCCTTCCCGTACCCATGCGCCAGCATTATGTTCAGGCATTTTTCTGCATCCGCCGCAGGTACTATTGCTATGAACTTGCCTTCATTTGCAACATACATCGGGTCGAAACCAAGTATCTCACACGCTCCCTGTACATCCTCGTGAACAGGCACACTGGTTTCATCTATTGTTATCTCAATTCCGGCAGTTTGCACAAGTTCGTTCAATGTGCTTGAAAGTCCCCCGCGTGTCAGGTCACGCAGGCAATGAACATTAATTCCCGCATCAATAATTTCCTTCACTATACCGTTCAATGGGGCGCAGTCACTTAGAATTTTATGTTCAAACTCAAGTCCTTCGCGCTCTGCCATGATTGCGATACCATGCCTGCCAAGATCACCGTTCAAAATGATCACATCGCCTGGCTGAATGCTCTTAGGTGATATCTTTAAATTATGTTCAATTACACCAACACCTGATGTATTTACAAAAATACCGTCGCCTTTTCCTTTATCAACAACTTTGGTATCGCCTGTTGCTATTTTAACTCCCGCGGCTTTAGCAGCCATGCTGATACTTTGCACAACACGCCACAGATCTTCCATAGCGAAGCCTTCTTCTATAATCAATCCAAGGCTTAGGTAGAGCGGTTTCGCGCCGCTCATGGCGAGATCGTTCACCGTGCCGTTCACCGCAAGCGCGCCAATATCGCTGCCGGGAAAAAACAGCGGCTTCACTACGTATGAATCGGTTGTGAATGCAATTTTCGAAACGGGCAATTCAATTTGCGCAGAATCATGTTCCTGCAATAGAATATCATTGGTGAAAGCCGTACTGAACATTTTGCTTATCAGTGTATGCATCAGCTTTCCGCCGCCGCCATGTGCCAGAAGCACATTCGGGTATTCGCTTATCGGTATCGGACATTGTAGTGTAAATTCTGAGTGCAACGAAGAATCCATGATTTTTATTTAAAATGATTGATGATTAGACCCTTCACTTCGTTCAGGGTTAAACTTTCCTGTATCTATAATACGCGGCGCAAGCGCCTTCATTAGAAACCATCGTTGCGCCAAGCGGATGCTCAGGTGTGCAGATCTTACCGAATGCTTCGCATTCGTGCGGCTTCTTGAGTCCCTGTAATATTATCCCGCTGATGCACTCCTTCGGCTCTTCGACTGTCATTTCCGCCAGGCCGAATTTCAAAGAGGCATCATAATCAATATAATCATCCTGCAGCACAAGCCCGCTATCAGGAATTTCGCCTATGCCGCGCCATTTTCTGGTTCCAACTTTAAACACGGTACTTACAATATTCATTGCGCTCTGATTACCTTCGCGGTTCACAACTCGTGCGTACTGGTTTTCAACTTCGTGGCGACCCTCTTCAAGCTGCTTGATACACATGTATATTCCCTGCAAGATATCCAGCGGTTCAAATCCGGTTACAACTATCGGCACCTTATATTTTTCAGCAAGCGGGAAGTATTCATTATATCCCATCACGGCGCAAACATGGCCCGCAGCAAGGAATCCCTGCACAAGATTACTTTTTGATGATAATATTGCCTCCATTGCCGGCGGCACAAGTACGTGCGATACGAGAATGGAAAAGTTCTTCAATCCCTGCGCCTTAGCCTGGTAAACCGCCATTGCATTCGCCGGCGCCGTGGTTTCAAATCCAACGGCGAAGAATACCACTTCTTTATCCGGATTCTCACGCGCAATCTTCAATGCATCAAGTGGTGAGTACATCATCCGAACATCGCCGCCTTCGGCTTTAACCTGCAGCAGATCCTTTTTGGAACCGGGAACGCGCAGCATATCGCCGAACGAGCAAAATATAACATTCTCTCTCGAAGCTATTTCTATTGATTTATCTATCAGCTCAAGCGAAGTAACGCATACCGGGCAGCCCGGACCGTGAATCAGATTCACGCCTTCCGGAAGCAGCTCATCGATGCCGAACTTAACTATAGAATGCGTCTGCCCGCCGCACACTTCCATGATATTCCATTTCTTTGTGGTGATATCATTTATCAGCGAGGAGTATTTTAGCGATGCTTCCTTATCCCTGTATTCGTCTATGAATTTCAATTTATTCCATTTAATATCCCCGCGCAAGCGGGAATCCAAAGTTGATATTGTTATTAGATTCTGATTGGCACTTTTCCTTCGGCCTTTTAGCATTGAGACAATGCTTAATCGCTTTTTGCCTTTTCACTTTTTGCCTTTTCACTTTTGCCTAATGTCGCACTCCCAAAAGAAGCCAAAAAAGAAATCACTCTGTTTCCCTAAGCTCATCCAGTCCTTCGATCTCATCCAGGTACTGGAACACCCGCTTCGCTTCTTCTTCATCAACCGTATTCAGCGCAAAGCCAACGTGGACGATCACATAATCACCCACTTTGGCTTCGGGTGTGTAGGCAAGGTTCACTTCTTTCACAATTCCGCCAAAACTCACCCTGCCGGTCCTCATCAGCTCGCTCTCTGTATCACTAATACTCAAAATTTTTCCGGGTACTGCAAGACACATATTATTTATTCCTTCACTTTAAGTACGATGCAAATTTCATTTGTCCGGCTGAAATACCGCCATCGCCGGTGGGCACTCTTTGATGCCAGTAAACCTTAAATCCTTCTTCTTCAAGCCGGCTGATGCTCCTTTCCAACAGCAGCTTGTTTAAAAAACAGCCGCCTGTGAGAACCACCCTGTTTATCTTCAACAGCTTCGCTGTGTTTACGATCATTTCAGCCATGGAATTATGGAACTTCAACGCCAGTAAACCTTTAGCTTCCCCGCGCGAGGCACCTTCCGCCAGTGACCGGATAATATTACTCCAACTGATCTCATAAACACCGTTACTGTTCTTCACAGTTTCAAACGTAAAATAGTCATTTGTTTTCACTTCCTCACTGCAAAATGTTTCAGCGGCAAATTCAAACTCCATTGCAGCCTGAGCTTCAAAGGATGCTTTGGTTCTGATCCCTGCAATAGCTGAAGCACCATCAAACAGCCTGCCCGCGCTGGTTGTAATCGGTGAATTTATGTCCTTTTCAAGCATTTGCCTGATCAGCCTGGTTTGTGCAGTATTCTTCAGAAACTCAATATTAGGCAGATTGTCACAATCTTTTCCATATACTCTATATAATAGTGAATACCCTGTCTTCCATACATCGTGAATTGCCTGCTCGCCGCCGGGTAATCTGAACGGCGCAAGAAACGCAGCGCGGCGGAACTCCGCTCCCCCGCTAATCAGGAACTCGCCGCCCCAAATTGTACCATCTGTACCGAAACCTGTTCCATCCCATGATACGCCAAGCACCTCTCCTTCCAGTCCGCTCTCAGCCATACATGAAAGTACATGCGCGTAGTGATGCTGAACTTTATTAACCTGTATGCTTTGATCCTTCTCCTTCATACTATCGGCATACCGGGTTGAAATATAATCGGGATGCATGTCACAAATCACCCTATCGGGTTTCAATTCGTAGAACCCCGTGAGATCGCTCACAACATTTTTGAATGCATTTATGGATTCAACATTTTCAAGATCACCAATATGCTGGCTTACGAAAACATTCGAACCTTTGTTAACGGCAATTGTATTTTTCAGATGCGGACCTGCTGCCAGAACTGTTCCTTTAATGCCTTCTATAACCAGCGGCAGCGGAGCATAGCCCCGCGCGCGGCGGATCATCATTTCCCTGCCGTTAACAATCCGCGTAATAGAATCATCAACATGCCTTAGTATCTTCCTGTTGTGTACAAGGAATACATCAGCTATACCAGAAAGCTTTTCGAATGCCTGCTCTTCCGTTGTGCAGATCGGTTCTTCGGAAATATTACCGCTTGTTGCGATCACCGGAAAACCCAGCTCACGCATTATTATATGATGCAGCGGCGAGTAAGGCAGCATGATACCAAAATATGGATTTGAACCAGCGCACTCCTCTGAAATTATGGAATCCATTCCACGTTTCCTTTTTAACAAAACTATTGGCGATTCAACCGAACAAAGCAGGCGCTCTTCTTCAGCGGAAACATCGCACTCCCGCTTTACGCTCTCTAAATCCGGAAACATCATTGCAAACGGTTTTTCGCTGCGGCGCTTGCGCAATCTAAGTTCACGTGAAGCGCTGCTGCTGCGCGCATCGCAAATAAGCTGGTAGCCGCCAATTCCTTTTAGGGCAACTATCTTTCCCCCGCGAATCAAATCCGCTGCTATTTTAATAGCATCGTTCTTTTCGGCCAGCAGCTTACCGTTATTATCAAGCAAAGTAACCTGCGGCCCGCATTTCGGGCAGGCAGTTGGTTCAGCATGGAACCTGCGATTTAATGGATCGGTATATTCCGCACGGCACTCGGGGCACATTTCAAACTCACCCATTGTTGTGTTACACCGGTCATAAGGAAGATCAGCTATTATAGAAAATCTCGGTCCGCAATTAGTACAGTTAGTAAAGGGGTACAAGTATCTGCGGTTATTGGGATCAAAAATTTCATCCAGGCAATCGGGACAAGTTGAAATATCCGGCAGAACGAGCGCAGTTTTACTGCCCTGCTCTTTGCTTTCGCGTATCTCGAATTCCGTAAATCCTTCAGCATCAAGCCACGAGCTTTCAAAGCTCTGGATATATGAGTTCGCCGGTTTTTCTGATCTTATTCTTCCTGAAAAATTTTCAAGGGTCGCTTTGTCTGATTCCGCTTCGATGAAAACCCCCTGCGAGGAGTTTATGATCCATCCCTTAATATGCATTTCGGAAGCAAGCCTGTAAACAAACGGCCTGAATCCGACGCCCTGCACAACACCGCGGATAATTATCTTAAGCTTATGGGTCAATTTGATTCCTTAATTGCTGCTCTTTTGTGTTACTCTTTACAACCATTTATCAAAACTTCGTACAGGGCTGAAGCCAAATCAAAGCAGAGCTGCTAATCCCGGCTTAAAACCCGGGGGTAACAGAATTTTGAAACAGCCTGTTATATACTGTTTTCAATAAAATCACACCATGCATTTATACCTTCACCGGTCGTGCATGATACCTCAAATACTTTCAGATCCGGATTTATCTTAAGCGCATTGCTTCTAAGCTGGTTAATATTACAGTTCACATAAGGCAGCAGGTCAATTTTATTAATGACCAGTACTTTTGAATTCATGAACATTTTGGGATACTTGAGCGGCTTATCGTCGCCTTCGGTAACGCTGATTACCACAACCTTCATATCTTCACCGAGATCATATCCCGCGGGGCAAACAAGATTGCCAACATTTTCAATTATCAGGAAGTCAGTTGATACCAGGTCAAGCGATTTCATAGAATCCTTCACCAATCCCGCATCAAGATGGCAGCCGCCGTTTGTAATGATCTGCACCACGGGAACATTATAAGCCGAAACTCTCTGCGCGTCGAGATCAGTTTGCACATCGCCTTCGATAACAGAAATATTCATCCTGCCCGAAAAATGTTCGATCGTTTTTTCAACCAGTGTGGTTTTACCTGAGCCCGGTGAGCTTACAATATTCACGGCAAACACCCCGTTTTCCTGCAGTGCGCTGCGGATCTCAGAAGCCACAGCATCGTTTTTTGCAAGTACTTTTCTTTCGATCTTAATTATTTCCATTTTTTTACTCTTCGCTTTCTGAAATTTTAAACTCTTTGAACTTTAACTCATCACCCGAGATCACAACTGTATCGCTGCTGCCGCAATTTTCGCACAGCATAATTGGATATTCAGGTTCAGCTTCTGTTTTACACTGATTACATTTAAGTCTGAAAGGGATATTGATAATTTCAAGCTCAGCCCCTGCCAGCTCAGTTCCTGCTGTAATGGCTTCGAAAGAAAAACTCAGCGAATCAGGAACTACCCCTGAATAGGCGCCGATCTCAAGTACAATTTTGCGAAGCGAGGGCAGTTCTTCATGAGAAAGTGTTTGCTTCACTGTATCGATTATATCGCTCGCTAAGGAAAGTTCGTGCATACTTATCTGCTTTCGTTATTGCATAATTACAATACAAATATAGCAATATTGGCAACGGATAAATATGATTTAGCTTAGGTTAATCACTCTGATAAACAGATTATAACCATATGTATTACAGCTATTTATACAGGGCTGACCGTTTCGTACTCCTTAAGCCACTGTTTTAGCTGTTCCGAGATTTTTTGAGAATACAGGTGAACGTTATACCTGATCTGAAAAGAGAGCCCCTGCCTGATGGTAAAAGGCTCGTCTATTTCAATTACAAATATCTTGATCAGTTCAGGGAATTTGATCTCAAGTTTATTTGCCAATTGGATTACTTCATGCAGGCCGGCATAATGCGGTGAAGGTGACAATCTGCCGGAAAGTTCTTCAAGTGAAAGTTCGCGCATCCTGCCCGGCTCACCTGATGAAAGGATAGTATCCATTATTATTACTTTCTCATATCCCTCCAGAAGATCCAGCAGCATGAATCCGGCAGATGAGATCTTGAATATATCGATCTCATCTGCGAATTCCTTTTCAAGTAGGTCAGCTACTTCAAGTGCTGCACCGTCATCACCCATAATATCATTTCCAAGCGCAAGGACCAGAATGTTACTTCTACGGGTTTCCATTTTTTAAATATCAGTTTGTAATTTTTCTAATCAGATTCTTTTTATCATCGTACAGATTTATGATGATCGGGATAGTACCGGGTAAATAGTGCGTAGCGCAGCCATTACAAGGATCATATGCCCTGAAGGCCATTTCTATTTTATTCAACAGGCCGTCATTAGCTATTCCATTATGTATAAGTTCTTTTGCTGCTTTATCAATGCTCATTGCAATTCTTGCGGAGTTGTTCTGAGTGGCTACAATAAGATTTACCATTGTAAGTATCCCGTTATCATCAGTTTTGAAATGATGGATAAGCGTACCCCTTGGGGCTTCAACCGCGCCAATGCCTTCAACCGGTTTCAAAGTTGGCAAATTGCGTATATTCTCACCGGTAATTTCAGGATCATTTACCAGCTTCACTATCGTTTCAGCAGCCTGAAGCATTTCAACCACTCTCGCCCAATGATTAGCCAGTGTATGATGAACAGGCTTTCCGCCCATAGTTTTAAAATATTCCTCATATGCTTTCTGGGCTTCTTCGGTTGCCATGCCATCAGATGCATTCAGTCTTGCAAGCGGCGCAACGGCATATACGCTTGTGCCCTCTCCATCAATGTAACCCTTCCAGCCCAGCTTCTTCAGGTAATTGAACTTAACATAGCTCCACGGTTCAACCCGCTCGGCAATGTGTTCAAGGTAATCCTTTATCTCAAATTTAACAAATTCTTTCCCATTAGGGTCAACCACCCTCATTTTTCCGTCGTAAAAATTCACTTTGTTGTTTTCATCAACCATACCCATATAATAAGTTCTGTGGGTATATGCATCAGATGTTATCAGCTTAACGTAGTCATCATTTTTCAGCACAATATCCCTGAAAACCTGCAGAGTGAATTTTGCGAAATCAAGCGCTTCGTTGGCGGTTTCTTTGAATTTGGTTAGGTCTGATGGAGCAATGCCTTTAGATACACCGCCCGGCAAACCGAATACAGGATGGATCACTTTACCTCCAAGGTAATTGATAATATCGCGTACCTTTCTGCGCATTTCTATCACCTTCTTTCCTGTTTCCAGTCCAACCTTTTCAATTACACCCAGGATATTCCTTTTGCTTTTATCAGCCGTAGGCCCGACGATGAAATCCGGTCCGCCAAGCACATAAACATGCAGTGCATGATCTTCCAGCATGAACGCATTATAGATCAGCTCTCTTAACTTACGTGCAGCAGGCGGCGGTTCGATACTGTAAAGGCTATCAAGAGCTTTTGTTGCTGCCATATGGTGAGCTGTGGGGCACACTCCGCAAATGCGGCTTGTTATCTGCGGCATTTCTTCCGCAGGTCTGCCTAAACAGAATGTTTCAAACCCGCGAATTTCGGGTATCTGGTAATATGCGTGCTCAACTTCACCTTTTTCATCCAGCAGGATATCAATTTTGCCGTGTCCTTCAAGCCTAGTGATCGGATCAATTGTAACCCTTCGGCTTTTCATATATGAGTTATCGGCATTTGTGAGGCCTTCATTCCATTTTTCTTTTATTACAGTTTCCATTACACATCCTCCGGAATTTTCTTTCTGAGAAGAGATGATGCAAGTCCATAGCGGTAAAATGTTCCAACCGGGTCGGGAATTCCATCAAGCACCGCATCAATACCCTCTTCATCTTTTGCTGAAATATTTGAACATAACGAAGAAAGCATTTTTGCGCCCTGGTCTTTCACTCTTGAAGTAGGGCCAAAACATCCGCTGCAAGGCATGTTGCCCTGGATACAAAGAGCTTCACATCCTGCACGTGTAGCCGGCCCCATACAAATCACCCCCTGCGAAAGCAGGCATTTGGTATTATCAATAATAACCATGTGCGGCCTGTAGAATTGTTTAAATGAAACGTCAACAGGCTTTGTATCTTTATGTTTACATTGCTCACATAATGCCTCGTCAGGTGAAAGTACAGTTCCTTTCGGAGGAAGTTTGCCTGAGAGCAAAACCAGTACTGCATCTTTCAGAAGCTTTGGAGTTGGCGGGCAGCCCGGGATATAGTAATCAACATCAATAACCTGGTCTAAAGTGCGAACCAGGTTCCTGATCTCAGGCAGTGTAACATTCATCGAGTTATGTTTTACGCTCAGCATCGGGCGTGTCTTATCCGGATTTACAACCGAAGGAGATCCCTCGTACATAAAATCCATGATCTGCTGCCTTGGGAATTCATTAGCTAAAGAGGGAATGCCTCCCATGTGGGCACAGGAACCGTATGCAATTACAATTTTGCTTTTTCTGCGGATAAGCCTTGCCATTTCTTCCTGCTCCGAAGTTCTTATGGCTCCATTCACCATGGTTGCAAGTATCGAGCCGTCATCCATGGCTTCTACATCCGAGCGTTTAAAATCCATTGCAACCGGCCAGAAAACAATATCAACAGCATCGGCTACCATTATAATATCTTCAGCAAGATCAACTACTGATTCTTCGCAGCCTCCGCAGGAAGCGCACCAGTAAAATCCGATTTTTGGTTTATCAGGCATGTGCCGGTTCCTCCTCTCTTATTTCTTCTTCGGGAATTTCTTTAAGTTCTTCATTGATCTTATCAAGGCTTTGCGGAATTGCAAGCGGGCCAAGAACTTTCAGCTGCTCAACCATTTCGTTGATCACAGATTTCACTTTTTCACCCTCTGATGCCGAGATCCACTCAAGCCTCAATCTTTTTTCAGCAATTCCCAGTGACTTCAGCATTCGCTTCAGCAGCCGGAAACGCCTCAGCATTTTGTAATTGCCTTCAGAATAATGGCAATCGCCGGGATGGCATCCGCCTATTAATACGCCATCAGCGCCGCTGGCAAATGCCTGCAGAATGAACTGCGGGTCAACCCTGCCTGAACACATAATGCGGATTACCCTTACATTTGGAGCGTACTTAAGCCTTGATACTCCTGCAAGATCGGCAGCAGTATATGTGCACCAGTTACAGAAAAATGCGACTATCTTAGGTTCATAATTATTTTTAATTTCACTATCAGGCATGTTCACCCTCCGTTTCTTCTAATTCAATTCCTGCGAATTTTAAGAGTCCGTCTATCTCGCTGAATATCTGTTCATCATCGAACATGTTTTGAGTTATCGAGCCTGACGGGCAGGCAGCTACGCAGGTACCGCAGCCTTTACAAAGGGCTTCGTTGATGTATGCTTTTTTACTGTCCTCGATATACGATATAGCTGAATATGGGCATAACGGAATGCATGACTTGCAGCCTGAACAATGATCTTCCATTATACTTGCAGTATTTGGTTCAAGCTCAATGCTGCCTGCGCTGATAAGTGAAAGAACTTCAGCGGCGGCGGCACCTGCCTGCGCCACAGAATCAGGAATATCCTTCGGACCCTGGCAGCCGCCTGCGATGAATATACCATCGGTGAATGTGCTGACAGGCGCCAGCTTAGGATGCCTTTCAAGGAACCAGCCTTCGTTGGAACAGGATATATTGAACATACGCCTGATATCATCTGCATCCACCCGCGGCTCCAAACCTACAGCCAGTACAACCATATCAACAGGCACTCTGCGTACAACTCCTATCAGCGTATCTTCAACCCTTATTGTGAGCTTGTTTTCTTCTTCGGGTACCAATGCCCAGTCAGTTACTTCAGATACCCTGCCGCGCACAAAGTGTACACCTTCTGTCATGAGCTTATCATAGAATTCCTCGTAGCCTTTACCCGGTGTCCTCATATCAATGTAGAAATTATATACCTGTGCGCCGGTGTGCTCTTTGATAAGATGAGCAAGCTTAAGCGAATACATACAGCAGACCTTTGAACACCATTTGTGGGCTTTCTGGTCACGCGAGCCTACACAATGAATTATTCCGACTGATTTGGGTTTAATTCCATCTTTGTTTATTATTTCCCCGGCTGTAGGACCCGATGCGTTTACAAGTCTTTCAATTTCCAAAGAAGTGTAAACATTCGGATACCTGCCGTAACCGTATTGAGGTGAAAGTTCGGCATCATATGTTTTGAATCCGGTGGTAAGAATAACCGTACCAACATTGATCTCTTTATATTCCGGTACCTGTTTCAGGTCAATTGCTTCCCTGTCGCAGACTTCAATACATGTTTTTTTACAGCGGTGGCTCTTGAAATCTATACATGTTTCCGGATCGAACAGTACCACCTGCGGTGTTGCCTGCGGGAACGGAATATATATAGGTTTACGTTTGCTTAATTTCTGGTTGAATTCATCAGGGTATTTTGCTTCTTTGTATATGCAAGCATCGATGCACTCCATACATCCAACACAAAGCTCTTCGTTAACATATCGAGGTTTGCGTTTAACCTGTACCCTGTAGTTGCCAACAAATCCATCAACTTTTTCAACTTCTGAATAAGTCCACATGGTTATGTGGGGGTGCGATTTGACTGCAGACATCTTGGGAGTCAAAATACATGCCGCACAGTCAAGCGTAGGAAAAGTTTTATCGAACATAGCCATATGCCCGCCGATGGTGGGTTCGCGTTCAACAAGATAGACATGCTTCCCGGCATTTGCTATTGTAAGCGCAGCAGTGATACCTGCGATACCGCCGCCAACTATCAAAACATCGGGATTTATCGGTACAGTTTTCTTTTCGAGCGCCTTATGGAAAAATACCCTCTGAATTGCGGCACGTGTAAGATCTTTAGCTTTTTTTGTAGCCGATTCCTTGTTATCGTGTACCCATGAAACATTTTCACGGATATTAACCATATGAAAATAATACGGGTTTAAACCCGCTTTTTCAGCAGCAGTACGGAAAGTATGTTCATGCAGCAGGGGTGAGCATGATGCAACAACTATTCTGTTCAATCCCAGCTCCTTAATATCTTTTTGTATCAGCTCCTGCCCGGGATCAGAACACATGTATTTGTAATCACGGGAAACAGCAACACCGGGAAGCTCTGATGCGAATTTCTGAACATCTTCAACATCCACCTGCGAGGCAATGTTATGGCCGCAGTGACAAACATAGAATCCTATTTTTGGAGTGCCGTTAGATACAGCCGCTCCGTTAGTTTGAGGTGAACCATTGAGTTTATTATTATTATCAGACATATACCCGGTTACCTCCTTCCATGATCTTATAGATATTTTCAGGAATAGCAAACAGCCTGTGGATTCCAAGCTTTTTCGGATCAATTCCCAACGCTAAACCAAGAAGCTGTGAGAAATAGATCACATCGATCTTAAGATCCGTCTTAAATCTTTTATCCATATCATCCTGGTAGCACTCAAGGTTGAACTGGCACAGCGAACATGCTGTTGTTACAACATCAGCCCTGCGTTTTTTTGCTTCATGAAGAATAATATAGCTGAGCGGAAGCGCAACTTCCTGTATTGTTCCTGTCAGGCTGCCGCCGCAGCAACGGGTTTTCATGGTCCAGTCAACTATTTCGGCGCCTGCGGCTTTGAATATCTTATCCATAGTTACCGGGTTTCTCTGGTCATCAAAAGTAGCATATGGCCTCACCGTCTGGCAGCCATAATACGAGGCAACACGTACGCCTTTCAGAGGTTTGGTTATTCGTTTGGTAATTTCCTTTTCACCGATATCATTCACCAAAATATCCAGCGGATGCCGCACCTTTACTTTTCCGGTATAGTTCAAGCCTGAGTCTTTTAGCGCCTTTACAACTGCGGCTTTATCTTCAGGATGTTCTTCCAGGAATTTCTGGGTTTTTAGCAATACCATGTAACATGCGCTGCAAGGTGATACAATATTCACTTCGGGTTCAGATTTCAACTGCTCCTCGGCAAGTGCAATATTGCGTGCAGCAAGCGCAAATGCTTTTCTTTCATCAACAGCCATATAAGCGGTTGCGCCGCAGCAGTTCCAGTCCTCAAGCTCGGCATAATCCATATCCAGAGCATCAAAAACCGCCAGCAGTGATTCTTCATACAGTTTCCCCGTACTCTTTAGCGAGCAGCCGGGATAGTATATATATTTCATATAGCAGCCTCCTTTACCCTTGCGGGTAATTTTGCTGCATCTGTTTTCGAATTTGTTTCTACGCTGTTAAGAAGCTTCTTAAGAGCATTTTTATCTTTGATCCTTTCCGTCTTAAGCGATATTCTGCCGCGCTTCCATAGCTTGAAACCCAGCATCATATTTTTGAAAAGCATCAATGGATTGGTTTTGAGATATATTTTCATCAGCAGGGGGCCTTCGCTGTTCCTGCCGTTATTCAAAACCTGTTTAAAGAAATTATTCGCTAAGATCGATGCAGGGGATTTTTTTGGATAATAATTACTGGATATGGCTTCCCGCTTAAGAGCATACATAACATCGGTAATTTTTACTCCTTTGGGGCACTCAACAGTGCAGGCATAACATGAAGCGCAAAGCCAAACTGTTGATGATGTTAATACTTCTTCTTTGAATCCTTCCCTTACCATCTGGATTATCTTCCTGGGGGTATAATCCATGTAATGGCTTACGGGGCATGCCGCTGAGCATGTTCCGCACTGAATACAGCTGAATAATTGTTCACCATGTGCTGATTCTGCGATCTTATTTCGGAAGCTCTTATCAAGTTCACTTTCGTACTTAATTCTTCTGCGTATTTCAACAATATCTTTAGCTGTGTTATCCAGTGCAAAGGATTCGGCAAATATGGATCTATCCATA
>JACSRQ010000014.1 GCA_014879675.1 Ignavibacteria bacterium | reverse complement strand
ATATATTGATTTCCCGAAAGCAATCTATTATATTTGTAAAAGGAGTAAAAAATGAACTATAAAATGCTGAATACCTGCCCGGTTTGCGCTTCGAGTCTAAAAGCTACTAAGCTTGAGTGTGTAACCTGCGGGACGGTGATAGAGAACAGCTTTTCGCTTTCCAAGTTTGAAAGCCTTTCGCAGGAACAGCTTAGCTTTGTTGAGATCTTTATCAAGAACAGCGGTAGCATTAAGGATGTGGAAAAAGAGATGGGTATTTCGTACCCCACAGTGAAAGGCAAGCTGAATGATGTTATCAAAGCGCTGGGATATGATGTAAATAATGAACCTGCGGAATCTACCGGTTCAATAATTGACAGGCTTGAGCGCGGCGAGATATCACCCGAAGATGCATTAAAAAAGATCAGCGGGAATAAAAAAGGAAATTAAACACAAAAAACATGAACGAAGAAATAAGAAGGATTCTGAAGCTGCTTGAGGATGGAAAAATAAATTCCGAACAGGCAGAAAATCTGATCGAGGCTATAAAAGATAGCGGCAGTCATGATGAAATTGAAAAAAGCGCAGGCAGATTTTTGAAGATAAACGTGAACCGCGACGGAAAGAACAAGCTGAATTTCACTGTTCCAATACGCTTCGCACGCGCAATTCTGCGCGCCACAGGCAAGCTGCCGGTCAAGGTTGAAGGCATAAAAGAAGTTGACCTTAAACTTCTGAAGGAAGCTATTGAAAAGGAAGCGCCCGGAAAGATACTTTCAATAAACTCACAGGAAGGCAACACCGTTGAAATGATAATCGAGTAGTAAGCGCTTTACTTCCGGTTGATTTTTTGCTTCTCAAAACTTTTCCTGTATTTAAGGTACTCTTTAACAGAGTATTTCACCTGCTTATCGGCTTTTGGATGCTTTGCGCTGTTCTTAAATAACTTCAGCAGCTCCAGGCATCTTTCGGTATCTTTTTCACCGTTTATCATTCTTTGGAGAAGCATAACGGTGTATTCAGTTGGCTGCCTGCTGAGAGAATCACATAGCAGGCTTTCATATTTCCCTATATGATCTTCAATTGTATGAACAATTGCCCCCGGTCCGCCGAAATCAGCATCGGGATGTCTTTCCAGCAGAAGGATCAATGCTTCGCAGGCCGTGTCGGCATCATTATTTTTGCTTAATTCCTGCATCAGTGTATCTATCCTTTCGATCATTTCATCTTCGTTATCATCATCTATTTTCAACGCGTTCAGTTCTTTGATGATCTGTTCAGTTTTCAAATAGTTAAATCAAATTAAATTTTACTTCACCAATACCATTTTCAAAGTTTTTGTAAATGTTTTATTCCCGCCTTCGGCTATGATGCGGTAGAAGTACATTCCGCTTGCGAGATTTGAACCGTCAAACACTGCAGTGTAGAAATCAGCGCTCTTGTATTCATCCACAAGGCTTGTTACCTCTTTCCCCAGCAGGTCATAAACCTTAATGCTCACCTTACCATCAAAAGGCAATTCATAATCTATTTTGCATTTGGGATTTGAGGGATTTGGATAATTTTGTGATATCCTGAACTCTCCCGGCGCCTTGACCACAACATCTTCCGGTAGCTCGAAATATTCGTAGTTGCCGTTGTAATCTATTTGCTTCAGTCTGTACCTGTATGAAGCTGCCGGAAGCTTTTTATCATCGTATGTGTAGAATTTCTGTCCCTGTGTTGTGCCGCCGCCGGTTATGAATGCTATTTTCTGCCATATGCTGCCTGATTTGCTATCTTTCCGTTCAATATCAAAGCCTGAGTTATTCAGCTCTGTTTCAGTTACCCAGCTTAACTTCACATGATTCTTCTCAACTGAAAAACCGAATGAAGCAATTGTAACCGGAAGTGCGCCTGAACAAATTGTACCGCTTCCGCTGTAGGTACCGTTTATGATTATACTGTTCGCGCACACATCAGCCCCGGCACCAATATCGATGGATGAACCGGACTGGTAATCGATGGTGCTGAATCCCTGGCTGGATGTATTTGAGCAGATAAGTAACCCTGCAAGTATTACTGCTATTCTACTCATTGTTTGAATTAGATACTGTTTTGGTGTGCGCGTTTTTTTCATCTACTAAGTTTGACTTTACTTTTAACTCTTCAATTGCGGCTTTCAGTTCGGCAACGGATTGTTTCATATTGTTCATTTCTTCCAGTTGTTTATTCAATTGATCATTTTTCATTTTGAGTTCTTCACATTTAACACTTAGCTCCTGTATAGCCTTCACCATAACGGGCAGCAGATTTCCCGGTGTCGCTTCCCATTTTTCGGGATTATCTTTCAATACCAGATTCAGCCATTCAGCATTTTCATTGGTTTGAATTTCATCCAGCTCCTGAGCTATGAATCCGGCAGTAGGCGCTTCCTGCATTTTGCTGCCATCGGATACATTGCCCTCATACCACTCGCGCTTATCCCAATTATACAATCTTGGTTTGAGTTTT